>WJIM01000423.1 GCA_014730285.1 Candidatus Zixiibacteriota bacterium | reverse complement strand
TTTCGGACTGACCTACTACCGCAGCAAGCGCGATTTGGATGTGGAGAGTTTCATACTCAGATTCGACGCCGCTTATGAGTTCTATGAAGGCTATACGTTTAAGGCCGAATACAATGTCCAGAACTTCGATGATTTCCTGGTGAGGGATCAATACTATACGGCCAACATTGTGGAAATAAGTTTAATCAAACATATATCCTTTTAGGGAGGAGATTTATGAAATTTAAAACAGTTAGCGTTATCATTCTCCTGATAGCGGTCTTGATGATGATATTCATTGGATGTGAACGCAAGGTTATAAATGAATCCAACGGCGACCTTGTTGCCGATGCCAGCGCCTGCTTCACATGCCACAGCGATCAGGACCGCGATCTGCGTGCGGCTACTTTCCAGTGGCAGGTTTCCAAGCATGCCTCGGGAGATAATATCGACAGGAACCGTATCAATGCGGGCTTTTA
Source organism: Candidatus Zixiibacteriota bacterium (assembly GCA_014730285.1). Classification (GTDB taxonomy): domain Bacteria; phylum Zixibacteria; class MSB-5A5; order JAABVY01; family JAABVY01; genus JAABVY01. Next base: position 10,340 of record WJIM01000423.1, on the reverse strand, counting down.
TCAGCCCTGCGAGAAATGCCATACAAGCGAGGGCTTCCTTGCCAGCCTGGAAGGCGAATCCGCCTCGGGCGAGTATTTCACGCAGATTGGATGTTTCACCTGTCACGCCCCGCATACGAATACAAATCTCGAGGTTCGTGTTCAGCAGGCTGTGGCCTTGATGAACGGCTTTAGTTTCGACCGCGGCAGCGCAAACCTTTGCGCCTCCTGCCACCAGAGCAGAGCTAATATCGATGAGCTCATCATGGGTGATACGGAACTGAGCCTGCGCTGGGGACCGCATCACAGTAATCATGCCGATATGCTGGCTGGTACCAATGCCTATGAGTACGGTCTTGATATCGGCAATTCGGCTCATACCAATGTAGCTCAGAACGGTTGTGTGGAATGCCACATGTCTGCCTCCGGCGATATCACCCTGGGCGGCCATTCCTGGAACATGTATGACGAAGCCAAGGATCATTACAATGTTACCGGATGTAATGTTGAAGCATGTCATGGCGCAAGTGCATTTTCAGGCGGATTCGGATATCCTGCCGACGCCGATTACGACTGGGACGGCAATGATGAAGAGACTGTTGAAGAAGAGGTTGCCGGTCTGCTGGACAGTCTGGAGATTCTGCTGGAAGATGCAGGTATGCTCGATGATGCACATCCAACCGACCTTACCGTATCGGCGGATTCCGCCGGAGCGGTGTTCAACTGGCTGTTCGTCCATGAGGACCGTTCGATGGGAGCGCATAACACAAAATATGCCGTCGGTCTGCTTCAAGCGGCAATTAATTTCCTTACCACCGGCGATCCTGAGGGTGCGCCTGCCGCCGCAAAGCCTAAGGATCTAGCACTGATAAATAGATAGATGTTAAATATTGCCCTCTCGCCTGAGCGAGAGGGCAATTTCTTTCATAACCGTAATGAAACTACCAAGACTGGCATATAATTTCTTAAGCTCTGTCGGAGCAACCATTGCAATCATAGCCGGATTGCTTGTGATTGTGATGCTTCTGGTAAGCGTCTTCACCGCTATCGAAAATCCCTATCTGGGTATCTTCTCATTTATGATTCTCCCCGCAATTTTGATATTCGGCCTGATCCTGATCCCAATCGGCATGCTGCGCCAATGGCGTCGTGAAAAGCGTGGCGAAAAGCTCGACCGGCCCAAATGGCCTTATGTCGATTTGAACATAAAAAGTCACCGAAACGCTTTCTTCATCTTCCTGATAGGTACGTTTTTCTTCCTGATCTTTACAGCGGTCGGGAGCTACCAGGCTTTTCATTTCAGCGAATCGGTCAAGTTCTGCGGCACAACCTGCCATAGAGTGATGAAGCCGGAATATACCGCCTATCAGCATTCCCCGCATGCCCGGGTGGCCTGTGTGGAATGTCATGTCGGCCCCGGGGCGGGATGGTATACGCGTTCCAAGCTCTCGGGGGCGTATCAGGTATACGCAACGTTGGTCAATAACTATCCCAGACCGATACCAACTCCGGTGGAGAATTTGCGGCCTGCGCGCGAGACCTGTGAGGAATGCCATTGGCCGGCGAAGTTCTTTGGCGGGATGCAGATGGAGCTCGATCATTATTTATATGACGAAACCAATTCTCACTGGCCGATTAATATGCTGATTAAGGTTGGAGGCGAGCAGGGTACTAACGAGGCCACAGGCATTCATTGGCATATCTCAAGCGATGTTCAGGTGGAATACATCGCCCGCGATCATGAACGCGAGGATATACCCTGGGTGAGATATACCGATCTCGAAACCGGAGAGGTGACCATATACCAGGATGAAAACGATCCTCTCAACCAGGAGGAAATAGACTCGCTTGAACCGAGGGTTATGGACTGTGTCGACTGCCACAATCGTCCCAGCCATATATATCATTCCCCGGATGATGCTTTAGATCTGGCCCTGTCGACAAATTTGATCAATCCGGATATTCCCGAAATAAAAATCGCGGCTGTCGAGGCTATGGCACAGGAATATGAGACCGAAGACGAGGCTATGGCCGGAATTCGGGATTATATAATTGACTACTATAAGGATAATCATCCCGACTTTTTCGACAGCAGTCAGCAAATGATCAAGATGGCGATCGCAGGAACTCAGGAACAGTTTTCGAAGAATATATTCCCTGAAATGAAAGTGCGCTGGGAGGTCTATCCTGACCACATAGGACATTTCTATTTCAAGGGTTGCATGCGCTGCCATGAAGGCAGTCACTCCAGCAGCAAGGGCGAGGTCATAACTCACGGCTGCAACTCATGCCATCTGATCCTGGCTCAGGGCAGTGGTGAAACTTACGAAGTTACATATCAAGAGGAAGGCCTGGAGTTCAAACATCCGGTCGATATCTACGAGGCCTGGCGCGAGATGGGATGCTACGAATGTCATCTGGGCACCCAGCCGTAATATTTACCTCCGGTCTATTGTGACGATTCCTTTCTTCGGACTTTAATCCAAATTGAAAACGCCAATATCAGAAGTACGACTACCGATACGGCCAGTCCCTTGCGCCTGAATACATAATTATCCAGAAGCTCCTCGGCGATGGTGCGGGCTTCAACGGCCTGATTAAATCCTGCGGCTGTTATCTCGACGACCGTATCGGCATTAAAAGTGTGCACCGCAGTCCTTGACTTATATACTTTCTGGCGGGCATCCTTGAGAGCGAAAAGACCGTCAGTTACGAACAGTCCCTTCTGGTCAGCCTTTTCAATCTGTTCTTCCGTACTGGCAATAACCGCTTCCAGGCTGTCAATTCTATCTGCCATCATATTTGCGGCTTCCAGGGCTCCCGTTCCGTCATCCTCAAAATGGCACTGTGCACACACAGGCTCCTCTCCGCTCAGCATCTCGGTGGAAGGCGGCTCGATCAGGTGATTGGAATGGCAGCTCTCGCAGGCGGGCTTCTCCATTAGCGAAAAATAGTCTGCGTGCGAAGATTTTTCAAAATCCACCATATTATTATGATGGCAGAGGCCGCAGACCTTATCTATCGACTCGGCGTCCGGGGGGATGGCACCATGATTGCCATGACAGTCATTGCATGTCGGAGCTCCCAGATCGCCCTTTTCCAGAAGCGCAATGCCGTGAACGGATTGCTTATAATTTCGCACCTGATCGGTAGGAATGCTATAAGCAGCCATATACGCGCTGTCATTATGGCAACCGGCACAGGTAGCCGGAATATTTTTATCATACACTGCCGAAAGAGGATTCTTCGATGGTCGGATCCCGTGGGCGCCATGGCAGGAAGAACAATGGGCAACCTTTTTATCGCCTTCTTCACTTTTTTTGCCATGTATCGAAGTCAGGTATTTGGAATACTGGTCCGTGGGCAATGAAGGATTATAAGTCTTCATAAAATCCGGATCGCTATGACACTTTGAACAGAGTTCCGGAATCTCGAGTGGTCCCGGCGTGCCTATAAAGCCTTTCTCCGGGCTCATGGATTCAACCAGATCATCAGATGTATTATCTCCGCCGTGGCAGCCGACACATCCCAAGCCGGGCCGATTGTGTACATCATTTTCAAAACTGTCCACGGGTGCAGTCATCTCATCTTCCAGAAGACCATGACAGTCAATACATGTACTTTGAATCCCCTGGGCGGGAAGATGCACTGTCATGACAATGATGATGATCGCGAACAATTTAAACAATTTATATAATCTCATATCACTCCAGATAATGCCCCAGCACAGTTAAGATAACGACATAGACAACTATTATAATACCGGCATAATTAAAAAATCTGCTGACTCTTTCTTTTCTTTTGTCATTATCAAAAAACGGTACGAAAGTCCACAGAATCGCTCCGATTGCAAATGCCATAATCCCGAAAACCTCGCCCTCTATTCCGATCACATGCGCGGGTATGAATTTCAGCGTCTGATACATGAACAGGAAATACCATTCCGGCTTGATGCCCTGCGGAGCAGGTGCGAACGGATCGGCTTTGGTCCCGAGTTCCCAGGGGAAGAAGACCGATAAGGCCGCCACACCCGCCAGGATCACCAGCCATAATGATATATCCTTCATAATGAAATTCGGAAAGAATGGAGTATATTTCTTCTTCTCGGGCGGCAGCTTCTCCCAGCTTACCGGTTCGGATATGCCCTGTCTCTGGATCAGGATAAGATGGAACGACAGAAAAATCATAAAAAGTCCCGGCAAAATGGCGACATGAATGCCGAAAAATCTTGACAGGGTTGCGCCGGTCACATCCTCCGAACCCCTTAGTAATTTCAGCAGGGGTTCACCTATTAGTGGCACAGCCCCAGCCATATCGGTACCCACTTTGGTTGCAAAAAATGCGAGTTCGTTCCAGGGTAGCAAATAACCGGAAAACCCGAAGCCCATACTCAAAACCAGGAGCATCATACCCGAGAGCCAAGTAAGCTCGCGGGGGAAACGATAGGCTTTGGTAAAATAGACAGAAAACATATGCAGGAAGGCGAAAAGAATCATCAGATTGGCCGACCATGAATGTATATCCCGTATAAGCCATCCGAATTGGACCTCGGACATGATATACCGAACAGATTCGAAAGCGGTTTCGGCGCTGCCCTTATAATACATAAGGAGCAGTATCCCGGAACAAACCTGTATGATAAACAGAAATAATGTAATACCCCCGGTATAATAGACCGCTGAATGCTTGTGTGAGGGTACCTTCTTCCTGGAGGCAAATTCTCTCAAGGAATCCAGGTGCAGCCGCTTATTAAAATACCTGTAGATTCTGCTGCCTGTTTTACTCTCATTTGTCATGCGCTGCGCCTCGAAACATAAATCTCGTCATCCTTGACATGAACATCAAATTCCTCCAGAGGTCTTGGAGGCGGACCGGAGATATTTTTGCCATTTAAATTAAAGCGTCCGTTATGACAGGCACACCATATCACGCCCAGATCCCTGCGATACTGCACCACACAGCTCAAATGAGTACATGTAGCATTAAATGCTTTCAACTCACCATCCGGTGAGCGGATCAAAATCCCGGGCTTTCTCCCAAATTTGAATATTTTGCTTGAATCCGGCGGAAATTCCTCGAGTTTCCCCACCTTTATACTTGAGGTCATCGCCTCTGCAGCTTCTGGAGGCTTCAGGTATGCAAGGACGGGATACAATACGGCCGCCAGCGTGGCAAGAATTGATCCTCCCAGGATATAATCCAGAAATGAGCGCCTGTCCATATTATCATTATTCATGACCTAAATCAAATATAGTTATAAGTCCTCCTTTTGGTGGTCACCCCATCATATTATAGTTTACAAATTTTGTCAACTATAATATGTGATTAAGTACTTCTGTCTAATATGATTTAACATTAGGCCTGATTTTAACCGGTCATCATTGAGATTTCGGCAAAAATTTGTTATGTTATGAAAAAAGAGGGGTGGAATAAAAATTAAAGGAGTTGACTCAAAGTGGGTAGATTATTCATCATTTCCAACAGATTGCCGGTAACACTATCAGTTGAAGGCGATAAAATCAGCGCCACTGCCAGTTCCGGAGGACTTGCAACCGGACTGTCATCTTTCTACAAGGATGCGGGTGGGCTCTGGTTCGGGTGGCCCGGAATCAGCTTTGACGATGTAGACGCTGAAACCGGCCGTAAGATTGAAGAGCTTTTGATAAATGAGCATCAATGCGGCGCGGTGAAGCTCACGGAAGAGGACCTAGAAAATTATTACTACGGCTTCAGCAACAAAACAATCTGGCCGCTTTCTCATTATTTCACCAACCATACTGTTTTCGATAATGACCTCTGGAAAGCTTACAAAAGGGTTAATCAGAAATTCTGTGATACTGTAGTTGAAGAAATCGGGGATGATGATGTTATCTGGGTAAACGACTACCAGCTAATGCTTCTACCCAACATGCTCCGCCAGAAACTGCCGCATGCCAGCATCGGCTATTTCCATCACATACCGTTTCCGTCATTCGAGCTGTTCCGTTTGATGCCCTGGCGGCGGGAGATTCTGCAGGGACTATTGGGCGCCGACCTGATCGGATTTCATACTTATGATTATGTGCGCCACTTTTTGAGTTCGGTTCGAAGAATTCTTGGGTATGAAAACATACTTGGTACTGTCTCCTCAGGGTATAGAACCACAAAAGTCGATGCTTTTCCAATGGGAATCGATTACGAAAAATTCCACAAGGCCACCAAAATGCCCGAGGTCAAACACGAATTAGATAAAATCTGGCAGCAGGTTGGCGACAGAAAAATTGTTGTTTCTATCGACCGCCAGGATTATACCAAGGGAATCAAAGACAGGCTGGAGGCATTCCACATATTCCTGCACCGTTATCCCGAGTATAAGGAAAAAGTCAGCTTGATTATGGTAACGGTTCCCTCGCGCTCCCAGGTGCCTTCATACGCCGATCTCAAAAGCGAGATCGATGAGCTTGTGGGAAAGATCAACGGTGAACACGGCACGCTGGGATGGATGCCGATCTGGTATCATTTCAGGTCGGTGCCCTTTCCGATGCTGATCGCACTTTACAGCTTTGCCGATATCGCTCTGGTAACGCCGCTGCGTGACGGCATGAATCTGGTCGCCAAGGAATTCATAGCTACCCGTCCGACAGAACGTGACGGTGATGTCGGAGTTTTGATTATAAGCGAGATGGCCGGAGCTGAAAAGGAGCTGGGTGAAGCGGTAATCGTAAATCCGTTCGACCATGACAGTGTCGCTGATTCCATCGCCCGGGCATTGCGTATGCCCGCGGAGGAACAGAGGCGTCGCATAATTCCCATGCAGGAGAGATTGAAGCGGTATGACATAACAAAATGGGCCGGGGATTTCCTGCAAACTCTGGAAGATATCAAAAGTCAGCAGAACAGGCTCTATTCCAAAAAGCTGTCGGGACGACTGCGGCAGGATATGTTCGAACGCTACGGCAAAAGCTCTAAACGTCTCTTTTTGCTCGATTATGACGGCTCACTGAAGCATCTTGAGGACAATCCCATGCAGGCAACTCCTGACGATGAAGTGCTGGAGATACTTTCAGCCATAACCTCTGACGAAAAAAATGAACTTGTGATAGTAAGCGGACGTGACAGGGCAACGCTGGATGAATGGTTCGGAAATCTGCAGGCGGGAATGATAGCTAATCACGGCGCCTGGCTGAAACACAAGGGACAGGAATGGGAGATGCTCGAGCCTCTGGACAATGAATGGATGAAGAATCTCCGGCCGATTATGCAGCTTTATGTCGACCGCACTCCCGGGGCAGAACTTGAGGAGAAGGAGTTCTCGCTGGTATTTCATTACAGGCGGGCGGTGCCCGAGATGGCGCATGTTCGTGTAAGCGAGCTCAAGGACGATCTTCGTACCATGACTACCTCGCTTAATCTGGGGATACTAGAGGGCAGCAAGGTTATTGAGATCAAAAACACCAACATAAATAAGGGCAATAGCGGCCTGCGTTTTATCAACAAGGCCGAATGGGATTTTGTGATGGCGGTCGGGGATGACTGGACAGATGAGGATATGTTCACGGTCCTGCCCGGCAACAGCTATTCGATCAAGGTTGGCCTGGTGCCCTCAACTGCAAAATATCATTTAAATGATGTTGATGCCGTGCGGGACTTCCTGAAAAACCTGTTGGGACTGAAAAGTTAGCGCTTCCGTTTCGGTCGCCAGTAGTGCGTACTATGGCCGTGAAATATATCGGCCGCTTCCATAACAGTCTCCGATAAAGTTGGATGGGGGTGGATCGACATACCGACATCAGTCACAGTCGCAGCCATCTCAACTGCAAGCACGCCCTCGGCAATCAGTTCACCAGCACCCGATCCGGCAATACCCACACCGAGAATTCGTTCTGTCTCCGGATCAACCACTAACTTGGTCAGGCCGTCATTGCGTCCAAGTGTAAGCGCTCGGCCCGAGGCCGCCCATGGAAATTTCACGATCTGGACCTCCATCTTTCGGGCTTTGGCCTCGGTCTGGGTCAGGCCGCACCAGGCAATTTCGGGATCGGTAAATACCACCGCCGGGATAGCCCGCGGTTCATAGATGACACTCTGACCGGCTATTGCCATGGCTGCGATTCGGCCCTCATGAGTAGCCTTGTGAGCGAGCATCGGTTCCCGGGCCACATCACCGATAGCATAAATATTCGGGTCTTTTGTCCTGCGGGTATTGTCGACCTTTATAAAACCTTTATCATCGACATCAACTTGAGTGTTCTCAAGGCCGAGGTCTTTGCTCCGGGGCTTGCGACCGACTGACATAAGGACTTTTTCATAAATACCGGCTTTCTTATCGGCGCCTTCGCCCTCAAAAGAGACCTTGATTCCGTTCTTTTGCTTCTTCATTTGCGAAACTGTGGTTTTGAGCATAACAGCCTCAAATCTGCTTTTGATACGCTTCGAGAGAACCGAAACCATATCCTTGTCCACTCCCGGCAAAAGACCGGGCGTCATTTCAACAACGGAAACTTTGGTTCCAAGTGCGGCATAAACAGTGCCAAGCTCCAGGCCGATATATCCGCCGCCAATGACCAGCATAGATTTCGGGATGTTTTCCAAATCCAAAGCCGTTGTCGAATCAAGAAGGTTGGGCGAATCAATTTCCAGACCCGGAATCATTGCCGGCTTCGAGCCGGTGGCGACAATTATCTTATCGTAGGACATCGAATCGGAACTGCCGTCATTTTTTGTAATAATTAGGGTTGTGCCGTTTTTGAATTTTGCGGTACCGCGTACATGCTCGACCTTGCGAAGTTTGCTGAGCTCTCCCAGACCACCGGTCAGCTTTTGCACAATATCGTCTTTCCAGCCGCGAATCTTCTTGGCGTTGAAACGGGGTTTGCTAAAAGTCACGCCCCATTCCTTTGCCTCCTCGGCCTCATGCACGACTTTGGCGACATGTAAAAGCGCTTTGGAGGGGATACATCCACGGTATAGACACACACCACCCGGATTTTCCTCCGGATCAATCAAAGTGACCTTCATGCCGAGTTCCGCGGCCATAAATGCTGCGGCATATCCGCCCGGACCGCCGCCAACCACAGCCAGTTTTATTGATTTATTTTCATCAGCCATAATATACTCCGATACTTCTCTTCGAGAAATTATTCGAAATCGATTAAGAACGGATGCTCCAGAGCCTCCGTCACCCATCTCAGGAATCGCGCCGCATCCGCACCGTCGATAATCCTGTGATCATACGAGAGGGACAATGGCAAAACGGTGCGCGGCTTGAAGGTCTTCTCATCCTCATCATAAACCGGCTGTTTGGAAGCACGGCTTACACCCAGTATCGCTACCTGGGGCCAGAATACAATCGGCGTGAAATCGGTACCGCCGATTCCGCCCTGATTGGAGATCGTGAAAGTCCCGCCCTCCATTTCATCCGGGGTAACCTTCTTATCCCGTGTCCTGTCGGCCAGTTCCAGGAGCTCAACTGAAAGATCGAGCGTGCTCTTCTTGTCGACATCACGTATGACAGGCACCAGAAGGCCGCGGTCGGTGTCCACCGCCATGCCGATATTGTAAAACTCCTTATAAATAACCTCCCCCTTCTGGGGATCGATACTGGCGTTGAAGCGGGGATATTTCTTTAGGGCCGCTGCGATTACCTTCAAAAGTAATGCGGTGACTGTCAGCTTACCGCCTTCCTTCTCGGCTATCTTGCTATATTTTTTGCGGAATTTCTCCAGATCGGTTATATCCGCTTTGTCGAACTGGGTAACATGCGGAATCAGCGACCAGCTTTGTGCGGTTCCACCCGCAATTATACTGCGGACTTTGGACAACGGTCTGCGAGAGATACTGCCCCACTTGGAAAAGTCCGGCATTTCCTTAAAACCTTCCGCCGCTTCCGGCATAGAGGTTCGGCCGCCTTCGATTATATGCTTAACATAGCGCTTGACATCCTCGAGACTGATCCGTCCACCTGGCCCGGAGCCCGGGATGGAATTTACATCGGCGCCCAGTTCGCGCGCCAGCCGCCTGACTGAGGGTGCGGCAGGGGCGAGAGGTTTGTGCTCTTCTTCTTTTTCTTCTTTCGGCGGAGCCTTTTTCTTTTCTGGCTCTTTCTTTTTGGCCGCAGGTTTCTTTTCTTTCTTCTCTACTTTTTCTTTTTTCTCTTCTTCTTTTTCTTCTTCCTCTTCAGGCTCCTCTTCTTCCTTATCCTCTTTTTCCTCGGCCTTTTCTTCTTCCTTTTCCTTTTCCTCTTCGGGTTCCGGTTCCTTTTCCTTCGGTTCGGGCTTCTCTTCTTCGGCCTCTTCACCCTCGGTATCGACCTTCGCTATTACCTGACCGATCTTCACGGAATCCCCCTCGCTCACACTAAGCTCCGTTACCTTGCCCGCTTC
>WJIM01000422.1 GCA_014730285.1 Candidatus Zixiibacteriota bacterium | reverse complement strand
ACACTGGGTCAGGGCAACTATTCGGGGGCAATTACGGTCGATATCGATGATGCCTTGATTGATGATTTCGACATTACCGTAAATGTGGTTGTGGCCTGCGATTACTACCTGCCGGAATTTGCCACCGTTTCCAGCGGATGCTGGGCAATAGATCTCTACAATACTCCTCAGGCGGGCAGCGGAACCGATAACAACAGCATCGGAAATATGACTTACTATGCCTGCGGTGCCGACTCAACTCTTCATCCGTTATATTCGGAAGCTCTGATTGTGGGCTGGAAGCTCGGAAGCGAATTATATGTTTATACGGATAACTCTGACGATCACATGGGCGATCTTCTCCCGGCCAGCCTGCCGGCATACCAGCGTTTGAACGCCAGAATGCGCGCATTGGGAGAAATAACTGTTACGGATAATACCGAACCAGTACAGGGTACCGGCTATTATCAGACCGAGGGTTATTTCTGCACCCCGGACTCGGTAGTACATGGAAAGGCCGAATACTTTATCCCGTTCAATCAGGACACGGCGGTGGTAATCGAAAAGGTTATGCTCTGGAATGAGAGCCAGGTGACGCTCACCGATTTCCTTGTGGGTGAAGGTATCGACTGGGATATAGAGATCGATTCTAACTTCGATGCCGGCGGTTTTGACCCTTCCCGCGAATTAATATACCAGACCGGCGGGGGAGCTCAATCTTCTGTTTACGCCGGACTTGCCCCTCAATCCGGTCAGGATGGCGCCTTCGGAGGAGCGGTACTTGATAATCCCGCCTGGATTTATCCCGACACCGGCTACAATATAGTGGATATATATGATACACTGACCAATCTTGACGGCAGCTATGTTATCTTCTCCGATTCCAATACGGATTTGAACAGCGTCTTCAGATTCTATGAAGGAACCATGAATCCCGGTGACACAGTCACGATTTGCAAAGTCAAAGCGGTTAGCCTTGACGGTTTAACCGGGCTTCAGGAACTGATCGACAAAGGCATTGCCTTTATGGAAAATTATGGCATCTGCCAATTCATGGGAGATTGCGATGGCAGATGCGGTGATGCCAATAATGATCAATCCGTTAACGTATCCGATGCGGTTTGGACTATTAACTATGTCTTCATCGGCGGCGCGGAACCTGCACCCAGGCTAGCGTGCGGTGATGCCAACAGTGATGGCGCTGTTAATGTATCCGATGCGGTCTGGGTGATTAACTATGTCTTTATCGGCGGCGCAGCTCCCGGAACCTGTTCTCCCGGATCATGGGACAGCAATGGCGGCGACTGTTGTCCGTTTTAAGCGATAATTACATACCATCAAAAAAAAGCGGAGGAGTAATCCTCCGCTTTTTTTAGAGCGGTCTAATAATATCTTTCGAAGACGCGTCATAAATACAATGACGGATCTATATCATTCGTATCATTGATAAAAATCCAGTTCGTGAAAAATTTAACAAAATCCTTGACAATAAATATCGTAAAATCTATGATGTTTGCTTTCGAGCAATTAAGTTTGGACTTGTTAACGAGATGGCAGAAACATAGAGGTGTTCATCGTGAATAAGTTACAGGAACCCGATCTCGATTTTATCCGCTATGTCAAGAAGGCCGGCGGAGCTGATCTCAAGAAATGCTATCAATGTGCGACCTGCTCGGTCGTTTGTGAGCTTTCGCCCGAGCATAAGCCATTTCCCCGCAAAGAGATGATCTGGGCAGCATGGGGACAGAAGGAGCGCCTGATTAAGGATCCCGATGTCTGGCTCTGTCATCAATGCAATGACTGCACAACCCATTGCCCGCGCGGAGCCCGTCCGGGCGATGTCCTGGCGGCGGTCCGGTCTTATGTATTCAACGAGAATTCATTTCCCAGATTCATGGGACGTGCCCTGGCCTCTCCCAAAGCCCTGCCGATTCTGTTTCTGGTACCGATTATCGTAATCGGTGCTATTATGTTCGGCTTTGCTGATTTTGATGCGGTAGATATGAGCATGGGCGCGGCAGTCGATTATAATGAGTTTATAAGGCACGGCTGGACCGAGGGCCTCTTTATCGGCGGCAATATTCTGATTTTTGCATTTGCGGCCGTAGGATTGATGCGTTTCTGGAAAGGATTAAAGAAATCTTTCCCCGACCATGAGGGGCCGGGATTCATCCCCAGTGCAATAAAAGCGGTGAAAGAGATCGTTACGCATGAAAATTTCGGCAAGTGTGTAACTAATAAACCGCGGCAATACGCCCATTTTATGGTACTTTTCGGCTTTTTGGGGTCAATGGCCACAGCCGGGCTGGCTTTAATGTGGACAGTAGTTCTGGGACACCACTCGCCTATCGATCTTCCCAACCTGATTAAAGTTCTGGGTTCTGTCAGTGGACTGGCGCTTCTGGTCGGACTCGCAATAATTTTCATAAGACGTTTTGGAGACAGAGATAAAATCGGTGCTAACGGTTATTCCGACTGGCTGTTCCTGTATATTCTGGCCGCGGTCGGGTTCACCGGTTTGATTTTGCAGTTTCTGAGAATGGGCGGGCTTGCGGCGGCTGCCTATATAACATACTTTATCCACCTGGTATTCGTCTTCTTCCTGCTCTGGTATGCGCCGTATTCAAAGTTTGCACACATGTTCTACAGAACACTGGCTATGATTTACGCCAAAAGCATCGACAGGAAACCACGAGAATAGATGGCATACTCATAAAAAGAAAGAAAATGGCCGGATCACACCGGCCATTTTCTTTTAGGCCACAGAAAGTCAAAAATTGGTTAAAAAGATACCCAAAAAGGCCAAACATGGTCATACAATGACAATTTAAGTTGTATTATTATTATGTGAAATAATGCACTTTTTCAAAGTAGATTAATCTATTTTTGGACGCCCTTAAAAGTCACTATTCATGTAGAATATCTGTATAAATCACTTGACTTTTTCGGGCATTTTTTTATTATAAAATTTTTAATTTTCTACGTAATAACCATAGATGGCGGAAACGAAATTTCATAAGAAGTTTGTGATAAAAAGCACAAACACATACTCTCGGAAAAGGAAAATCACAGTTTAATTATATATGTTTTTTGAGAGGAAGAGATAGGAGTAGAGGATGGACATACAGGACATTAACGGCGATCAAGTCTCCTGCGATCTTCTGGTAGTCGGCGGCGGAATAGCCGGAATAACATCGGCTCTTGAAGCAAGCGAGGTTGGTAAGAAAGCTGTCCTGATTGAAAAGACCCCCATGCTCGGCGGCAGAGTTTTGAGAACAAATCTCTATTTTCCCAAGATGTGTCCGCCGGGATGCGGGATTGAAATCAATCTGAAGAGGATACGGCAGAACGAGAATATCACTGTTTCCACTCTTACTGAAGTTGAATCGGTTTCCGGTTCCCCGGGAAATTATGAGGTCACGCTGAAAATCAGTCCCCGATATGTCAATGAAAAATGCACTGCCTGCGGTGAATGCGCCAAGGTTTGTGAGGTTATGCGCAAAAACGAACTGAATTTTGGATTGGATGAAACCACAGCCATTTATCTTCCTCATGAGCTCGCTTTCCCGTACCGCTATGTTATCGATCCTGAATATGTTGGCGACGAACGCATGAAAAAGTGTGTGGATGCCTGCGAATATGATGCGATCGAACTGGATATGAAGCCGCGTACGGTAAAGGTCAAGACCGGAGCTCTGATCTGGGCTACCGGCTGGGAGCCGTATGATGCCACAAAAATCGACAATCTCGGTTTCGGGCAGTACAAAAACGTGGTTACCAATGTCATCATGGAAAGACTGGCCTCATCAGACGGCCCGACTCATGGCGAAATCAAACGTCCTTCGGACGACAATGCGCCCAAGAGTGTCGGTTTCGTGCAGTGCGCGGGATCGCGTGATGAGAATCATCTGCCCTACTGCTCGGCAATCTGCTGTATGGCTTCGATGAAGCAGGCACAGTACATAAGGCGCCAGCATCCGGATACCGAAATTCACATATTCTACATAGATGTTCGCTCGCCGGGACGCTGGGAAGATTTCTACATGAATGCCCAGGAAGACGAAAAGATACATTTCCATCGCGGCAAAGTCGCCCGTATTACAGAGGAAGACGGTACAGGCAACCTGATCATGGAAGCCGAAAATACCCTCACGGGCGAGATGACCCGGACAACGGTTGAGATGGCCGTACTGGCGGCCGGAATGGTTCCCACGACAAAAAGCACACCTCCTCCCGGAGATGTTAAGCTGGATGATTTCGGCTACATCGATCAAGACGATAAATCCGGCATAATCGGCTGCGGCAATGTAATGAGGCCGCTGGAGGTTGCCGCCACAATTCAGGATGCTACCGGGGCCGCCCTCAAGGGCATTATAGCCGCGAAAGGAGGGAATGAATAATGGATACGAAAATTGGAGTATTTATCTGCGAAGGCTGCGATATCGGAAAATCCCTCGATATAGATAAGCTGAAAGAACATGCCACCGGCGAATGCAATGCCGCTCACTGCGCCTCACATAAAGCCTACTGCTCCCCGGAGGGTGTGAAGGAAATAAAAGATGCAATCGCCGCCAATGATTTGAATCGCGTAAGCATTGCGGCCTGCTCGGGCAGAGTCTTTGCCGAGCTGTTCCAGTTCGGACATGATGTGCTGGTCGACCGCTCCAATCTGCGCGAACATGTTGCCTGGTGCCATGAGCCGAATGACGAGGATACTCAGATGCTGGGCGAAGACCATATCGCCATGAGCTGTGCCAAACTCAGCAATTCCGAGCCTCCGGTAGAGAAGACTGTGGAAATCAGCAAGGACATTCTGGTTGTCGGCGGTGGAGTTACAGGCATGCAGGCTGCCCTGAATGTTGCCAACGCAGGCTATAAGGCGATTCTGATCGAGAAAGAAGATGAACTGGGCGGATGGTCTCGGAAATTCCACAAACTCTTCCCCAAAAAGGCCCCCTACAGGGATCTCGAGGATACCAACCATGAGGCAATGGCCAAAGAGGTTGAGGATAATCCGAATATAACCGTTCATAAATCGACTACTATAAAAAGGACCAATGGCCAGCCGGGTGAGTTTGATGTCACCCTGAAGAACGGCGGCGATCCGCAGGAGATCAGGGTCGGCGCGATTATTCAGGCTACTGGATGGCGCAAGTATCCCACAAAGAAGCTGGAATATCTGGGATACGGCAAATCGCCGAATATCGTTACGAACATCGAGATGGAGGAGATGGCAAAATCCGGCAAGATCGAGCTACCCACGGGCGGCGAGCCCAAATCGGTAGCCTTTATCCAGTGCGCCGGATCCCGTGATAAGGACCATATCCCCTACTGCTCGGCAGTCTGCTGCAGAACATCACTGAAACAGGCAAAATATCTGCGCGAGCAGTATCCCGATTGCAGAATATATATCATATACAAGGATATCCGTTCACCTCAGCAATACGAGCTGTTCTATATGCAGGCCCAGGAAGATGACGGCATCTTCCTGACCAAGGGCGAGATCGAGAATGTTGCCGCCGATAACGGCAAGATCAAAATCGATGTCAGCGAGACACTTCTGGGCGAGGATATCCAGGTAGAAGCCGATATGGCAGTACTGGCCACAGGCATGGTTTCCACCAATAAGGTCGGCAACAAATTTATCGATATCGGCCCGATGGAAAAAGAGCTTTTGATTGGCGGCTCGGACGAAGAGGATGATGAGGATGAGGAACCGAAATCCGAAGAGGCCAAGGAGCTTCTGGAAAGCGGTAAGAAGGCCGCTGCCGGCGCCGAGGCCGGTGCCGAGATTCTCAACTTGACCTACCGTCAGGGTACCGACCTTCCGACACTGAAATACGGTTTCCCGGATTCACATTTCATCTGCTTCCCGTACGAGACTCGCAGGACAGGTATTTACGCGGCCGGTCCGGTAAGAGCGCCGATGGATATCGCCAGCTCTATGAATGACGCCTACGGCGCTTCTTTGAAGGCGATCCAGGCGGTCGAGGCTATCTCGGTCGGCAAGGCTGTTCATCCGCGTGCCGGCGATCTCTCCGAATTCGATTTCTTCATGCAGAGATGTACGCAGTGCAAGCGCTGTACCGAGGAATGCCCGTTTGGCACATTAGATGAAGATGAGAAAGGCACCCCGCTTTTGAATCCGAACCGCTGCAGGCGGTGCGGAATCTGTCTGGGCGCCTGTCCGGAGAGGATTATCACCTTCAAGAATTACAATATCGTTATGCATTCCAAGATGATAGGCTCGATCTCGATGCCGGATGAGTTCGATGAGAAGCCCAGAATTCTGGTCTTTGTCTGCGAAAATGACGCTATGCCGGCATTGGATATGGTGGGTAAGATGAGGATGAAATACAGCCCCTTCGTGCGCTTCATTCCGGTGCGCTGTATCGGATCAACCAATGTCATCTGGCTCAACGACGCCCTTTCAAAAGGCTTTGACGGTGTTATGCTTCTGGGATGCAAGAAAGGTGACGATTACCAGTGCCACTTTGTCAAAGGTTCGCAGCTTGCCGCGACCCGTATGACAAACGTGCAGGATAAGCTGAAACAGCTTGCGCTGGAATCCGAACGAGTCGAGATTCATGAAATTCAGATAGATGATTACGATAAGATTCCCAAACTGATCGACGATTTCGTGGAAGAGATCGAGACTATGGGATACAACCCGTTCAAGGGAATGTAATCGTCAGAAAATGGAGGAGTTTAGGAAGGAAAAAAGAGCTGATTCCAGGTGAAAAAAGAGGTCGATTTCGCTTGACAATGCTTGTGAATTATTTATCTTGGCGCAGTTTGTGAAAAAAGTAATTTGCAGGCCGAATCGAGTACCTGGGCAGAACAAAAGCTAATAAATCTATAAACCATAAACAAAAGAACAGGAATCAGTTATGGCAGATTCAACAGTCATAAAACCGCATGGTGCAGATGAACTTAAGATCCTGCTCCTGGAAGGTAAAGAGAAGGAAGAGGAGCTGAAAAAGGCTGAAACATTGCCAAAAGTGACCTTAAGCTCACGCGAAACAGGCGATCTGATTATGATGGGCATCGGTGGTTTTACTCCACTGGAAGGATTCATGGGTCATGACGACTGGAAGAGCGTGTGCCAGGATATGAAAATGGCCGACGGCACCTTCTGGCCGATTCCGGTAACCCTTTCATATGATGAAAAGCTTGATCCCGGCACCGAAATCGCCCTGATCTCAGGTGAGACCGAAGAAATCATGGGTACCATGAAGGTTACCGAGTCTTACCAGATCGACAAGGACTTCGAGTGCAAGCATGTATTCACCACCAATGAAGATGAACATCCGGGCGTTCAGATGGTCAAGGCTCAGAAGGACTACAATATTGCCGGCCCGGTGAAGGTTCTCTCCGAGAGCTATTTCCCCACCGATTTCGGCGAAATTTATATGCGACCCTCCGAGAGCCGCAAGATTTTTGAGGAGCGCGGATGGAGAACCGTGGCTGCATTGCAGCTTCGCAATCCCATGCATCGCTCGCATGAATATCTGGCCAAAATCGCTGCCGAGGTATCGGATGGTATCTTCATTCACCAGTTGGTCGGCAAGCTGAAACCGGGCGATATTCCGGCCGATGTCCGTGTCAAATGCATCGACACACTGGTTGAAAATTATTTCGTAAAAGAGCGTGTGCTCTGCGGAGGCTATCCGCTGGATATGCGTTACGCCGGACCTCGTGAAGGTCTCCTGCATGCAGTCTTCCGCCAGAATTTCGGCTGTACCCACATGATTATTGGCCGTGACCATGCCGGTGTGGGCGATTATTATGGCCCCTTCGATGCTCAGAAGATATTCTTCGAGCTCTGGGACGGCGCACTGGAATGCAAGATGCTCCCGATCGACTGGACCTTCTGGTGTTACAAGTGCGGCGGCATGGCTTCCATGAAGACCTGCCCCCACCAGAAAGAGGATCGCCTCTTCCTGTCCGGCACAATGCTGCGTAAATCGCTTTCCGAAGGCGGCGAGATTCCGGCCGAATTCAGCCGTCCCGAGGTCCTCGCTATTCTGCGCGAGTATTATGCGAATCTGGATGAGAAGGTGGAAGTCAAGCTGCACGGTGCAGCTACCGGAGAAGCAAAGAAAGATAAGAAATAAATTAATTCACGGTGTCTCCGTATAAAATGGCAGAGACACATTACAGTTCATTAAGGAGGACTTAATGCCAAGCTATGTAATCCCAGAAAAGTGCGATGGATGCAAGGCACTTGATAAGACAGCTTGTCAGCATATCTGCCCCAACGACCTCATGGTGCTCAACAAAGACATCATGAAGGCCTACAACAGGGAGCCGGAAATGTGCTGGGAGTGCTACAATTGCGTCAAGATTTGCCCCACGCAGGCAATCGAGGTACGCGGCTATGCCGATTTCGTACCGATGGGCGCGACTGTTACTCCGATGAGAAGTTCAGACTCCATCCTCTGGACAGTCAAGTTCAGAAATGGTATGCTGAAACGTTTCAAATTCCCGATCAGGACAACCTCTGAGGGCACCGCTGAGCCCGCAGGCGGTTTCGAGACCGAGCCTGATCTCAACAGCGAAGTTTTATTCACCGAGCCTGACTCAATAGGCATGGATGAAATGTGGACCAAGTAAACAAAGGATAGGAAAAAGATGGCAGATTTCGAGACACAAGAAATTACCACGGATGTACTGATCCTGGGTGGCGGCATGGCCGCTTGTGGTGCTGCCGTTGAGGCCGCCTACTGGGCAAAGAAAAACGGCCTCCAGGTTACTCTGGTGGATAAAGCAGCTATGGACCGCAGCGGCGCTGTCGCTATGGGACTTTCCGCTATCAACCAGTATGTCGGCCTGAAAGACGGTCAGAACACTGTTAAGGATTACGTCGATTATGTAAAGAATGACTTGATGGGTATTGCTCGTGACGACCTGGTCGCCTCGATCGCCCGCCATGTCGACTCGACAGTTCACCTGTTCGAGAAATGGGGACTCCCGATCTGGAAAGACGAAGAAGGCGCCTATGTCCATGAAGGACGCTGGCAGCTTATGATCAACGGCGAGTCCTACAAGGTTATCGTAGCCGAAGCAGCCAAGAATGCTATCGGCACCGACAACATTTATGAGCGTGTATTTATAACCGAGCCCTTGGTCGTTGACGGCAGATGTGTCGGCGCCGTTGGTTTCTCGGTTCGTGAAAACAAGTTCTTTGTCTTCAAGGCCAAAGCAGTCATGACTGCATTGGGCGGCGCTGTTCACGTGTTCAAGCCCCGTTCAGCCGGTGAAGGCCTGGGACGTGCCTGGTATCCACCCTGGAACTCCGGCTCCTCCACCTACTTCACATTGAAGGCCGGAGCCGAGATGACATGCCAGGAAGTTCGTTTCATCCCTGTACGTTTCAAAGACGCTTACGGTCCTGTGGGCGCCTGGTTCCTGCTCTTTAAGAGCCGTGCCACCAACGCCCAGGGTGAAGCCTACATGGAAACCCGCAGAGATGAGCTCGAGAAGTGGAAACCTTACGGTCTGGTTAAGCCGATTCCGGCCAACCTGCGTAACTGGCTCATGATGCTCGACGTTATGGAAGGCAAGGGCCCGATCTATATGCGCACTGAGGAAGCGATACAGAAAATCGCTAAGTCCGAAGGCGACGAGAAGGCCGCAAAGAAGAAACTGAAAGAGCTCGAAGCGGAAGCCTGGGAAGACTTCCTGGATATGACAATCTCACAGGCTATCCTCTGGGCTGCCACAAACACAGCCCCCGAAGAGAAGCCCTCGGAGATTGCCGCAGCCGAGCCCTACTTCATCGGATCACACTCCGGCGCCTCAGGTGCCTGGGTCTCCGGTCCGGCCGATATCGCCCCCGAAGAATATCAGTGGGGTTACACCAACATGTCTACCATCAAGGGTCTCTTCTGCGCCGGCGACGCCTCAGGCGCCTCCTCGCATAAGTTCTCCTCCGGTTCACATGCTGAAGGCCGTATCGCCGGTAAGTCCGCGGTCAGATTCGCGGTCGAAAACAGCGATATTCCCGAAGTCGACGCTGCCAAGATCGAAGAGATGAAGAAGGAAATCCTGGCTCCGCTGGATAAATTCGCCGAGAACAAAAAAGATTCATCCGATCCCGACATCAACCCGGCCTATATGAAGCCGAAGATGTTCATGTTCCGTCTGCAGAAGATCATGGATGAGTACGCCGGCGGCGTCACCGCTCAGTTCTCGACCTCCAAGGCTCAGCTCGAAAAGGGCTTGGAGCTTCTTACCTTCCTGAAAGAAGACTCCGAGCACCTGGCTGCCGAAGACCATCACGAACTGATGCGCTGCTGGGAGAATGTCCATCGTATGTGGCAGGCCGAAGCCCATGTGCGCACAATCCTCGCCCGTGAAGAAACCCGCTGGCCGGGTTACTACTACCGCTCCGATACCCCGGAGATGAAAGAGGATTGGGAAGCCTTTGTCAACTGCGTATGGCATCCCGATAACGCCGAATGGGAAATGAAGAAGGTTCCGATCAAGCGTCTGTTTGAATAGTAAACAACTCGCTTAGACTTCTTTGATAGAAAGATCCTCCGGGAGGGAACACCCCCGGAGGATTTCTAATTAAAGACAAAAATAGATGCAATTAACATTCTTGCAAGGTGCGTATAAAGGTGATGTTGATGACAGAAGAAAAAGCAGTCGATAAGACAGTCTGTCCCCACTGCGGGCAGAAGATGAAAAAGTGGAAGGTTCCCCCGGACTCCACATGGACCAATGAATACCATTGGGTTTGTTTCAATGACGATTGCCCTTACTATCAGAAGGGCTGGAAGTGGATGGCTGAAAAGTATGAGCAGCAGGCTTCCTATCGTCACAGCTATAATCCCGAAACCGGGCAGATGGGGCCGATACCGGTCTGGTCGCCCAATGCTTTAAAAAGCGGAATTTTAGAAGAGGATGATGATGGCACAGAGAGAGATTCAGAAGCTTAAAGAGACCATACTCAAAGAATACCCGCGACTCAAAAGAGATGATAAATTCCAGTTCGCATGTCATTCGGGAGTTTCCTGCTTCAATGAATGCTGCGGAGATGTTAATATTTTCCTGACACCTTATGATGTGCTCAGGCTCAAGAACGCTCTGGGGATATCATCTCAGGATTTTCTGGACAAATACACTATCCTGCCCATAGACCAGAACCAGAAACTGCCGGTAGTACTCATGAAAATGCGGGACAACGAGAAAAAGACCTGTCATTTCGTGGACAAAGAGGGATGTACCGTTTATGAAAATCGTCCCTGGGCCTGCCGCATGTATCCCCTTGGTCTGGCCTCGCCGGGCGAGCTGGCGGCGAACCTGAACGAGGAATTCTTTTTCATTCTGAAAGAGTCAGTCTGCAAGGGCTTCGAGGAAGATAAAGAGTGGACGGTGGAAGAGTGGATCGAGAACCAGGGTATTGCGGAATACGATAAATTCGGCGAGATGTACAAAGATATTTACACTCATCCCTATCTCGAAAAAACTCCTGAACTGACTCCCCAGAAAATCGACATGTTTTTCCTGGCCTGTTATAATCTGGATAAGTTCAGGGACTTCATCCTCCACAGCACTTTCCAGCAGAAATTCGATGTCGAGGATGATCTTCTTGAGCAAATCAAATCTGACGATGAAGAGCTTTTGAAATTCGGTTTCCGCTGGATACGGTTTGCATTATTTGGCGAAAAAACCATGAAGATCAAGAGCGAAGCCAAAGCTGAGGCCGAGAAAAAGCTGGAAGAAAAAAGAAGGAAAACATCCCGAGGATAAAGACTATTCTTGCCTTTTTAAAGCAGCTCCGTAACCGAAGCTGCTTTTTTT
>WJIM01000421.1 GCA_014730285.1 Candidatus Zixiibacteriota bacterium | reverse complement strand
GCTTTCAAATAAACATAAAGAGGTAAGATGCCCCTTAATTCACTCACCTTTACTACTGATATCGGATTATGAATTTAAAACATAACCTTCAATGTTGTTAATAACTTGAACAAAACATATTCCAGTGTTCGTCAATGGCAAACATGGCATGATATAATAAACTGGAACTATACAGAAATTACACAAATGGAGTGTGATATATATTATTCAATCATCTCTCCCTGCCCGCACAGACTTATATCCCTGCAAGGGTTCTATCTTGATATAGTATAGATGGATAGTCATATAAAAAAGCCCCCGCCTGAGGGCTTGTTGAAAAAGTTGAAGATATTGAAATAAAAGACGAGACACGTCATTCCGAGGGAGTCCTGCTGAAGGCGAGGACGACCGTGGGAATCTCCGCGGTTGCCTCAAGAACAGTCGCGGAGATTGCCACGCCACTTCGCTCCTCGCAATGACGAATATGGATGCATTCAGGGTTTATCAACACCCCCGCCTGAGCGGGGGCTTCCTTAAATCATGAATGGCTTTTAGGCCATTGTTTCCGCCTTTTTGCCGATATGATCATATACCGTCCTTAATTCCTTCGTCGGGCTGAATTCAACAAAAGAAGTATCTTCTTCCACACTTACTGTATGACCTGCCGGCCAGTAGAACACTTCTCCCGCACGACATGTCTCTTTTTCACCATTGTCATAGGTCACATTAATCGCCCCCTCAAGCATATAGCCCCAGTGCGGACACTGGCACCTGTCGCCCGGAAGGCCCTCAAGCAACGGGGTGGCATCTGCGCCGGCCTTAAGCTTGACAAATGCAACCGCTGAGTCATCCCATTCCTCTCGCTGAAATGTTGCGACAGGCAGGTCAATGGCCACCGACATATCTTCTTTACGCATCTTCATAAATATTCCTCCTTTTTCCGGCCGGTTAAACCGGCCTTGGTCAATTTGACTGCATTAAACCCGAACGGATTAATTACCACTCGGAAATTGCAATTTGAACAGTTTTTCCGGATTCCTCTGCCCCCAAGAGAATAAGCTTGATTGTCAGATTCGATTATACAAAGGATGACCGAACAATGCAAGATAAATTTTATCTTATTTAATCTTTTTCAGAGCTTTTCGGGAACTAAGTTATTCCTTCAATCTTATTGACTGATGTGGTTTCGAGTTTGTGTAGCACAAAAAATCTATTCTTCTTTCGAATGCGCTGTATATTTGAAATCTCGCAGAATCAGCTATGCTAAACGTTAAAGACGGGGTTATACATGAAAGCAATGGTATACACGAGATACGGTTCTCCTGATGTGTTGGAATTAAAAGAAGTCGAGAAACCGGCTCCCGGCGATAATCAAGTGCTCGTGAAAGTGCATGCCTCGTCAGTAAATGCATTCGACTGGCATGTACTTCGAGGCAAACCGGCATTCATTCGGCTGATGGGATTCGGTATTCGAAAACCCAAATATCAGATACTGGGAGCCGATATTGCAGGACGAGTTGAAGCGGTTGGAAAGAATGTGAATCAGTTTAGGCCGGGTGACGAAATTTTTGGAGATGTGTCCGGAAGTGGAATCGGCGGTTTTGCCGAATATGTCTGTGCCGGTCAGAATGCTCTTGCCGCGAAACCGGAAAGCATGACATTCGAGCAAGCAGCGGCCCTGCCACTGGCTGCGGTTACCGCTCTGCAGGGACTGCGCGACAAAGGCGGGATTAAATCGGGGCAGAAGGCTTTAATCAACGGCGCCTCTGGAGGTGTGGGCACATTTGCAGTGCAAATCGCCAAGGCTTTCGAGGCCGAGGTCACGGGGGTGTGCAGTACGGGCAAAATGGACATGGTGCGTGAACTTGGAGCGGATCATGTCATCGATTATACCAGAGAGGATTTTACCAAAAATGGACAGCAATACGATCTGATTTATGCTGTCAACGGTTATAATAGTATTTTAGCATATAAGCGGGCATTGAGCGATAGAGGAATTTATGTTCTGGCGGGTGGTGAAATGGCGCAGATGTATCAGGCAATGCTCCTGCGTCCCTTATTTACTCTGGGAGGAAATAAAAAAGTCGTCAACTATGTTGCGCAGCCGAATCAAAAGGATCTGGAATTCATAGCAAAGCTTTTTGAGGACGGTAAGGTTAAAGCGGTGATAGATCGACGCTACCCATTAAGCGAGGTTCCGGAAGCTATCCGCCATCTTGAGGAGGGGCATGCCCGGGGAAAAACCGTGATATTGATCGCAGATGATTAAGGAAGGCTAATCCGAATTCAATAGCAGAAATGATGAAACAATATGGGGGAGATTGTATCCATGAAATACTGCCGGCCGGTAGTCCTTTTGCTCGGAGAAATCGGATAGCCGGTTGTCATTGACTGAACTGTATCCACACGCTATATTTCAATCCTGATATGAAGATTTCTACGCTACTACTGGCACTGGCCACTCTCATTGCCTTTGCGGCCAATTCGATATTGTGCCGTCTGGCATTGATGTCCGAAAATATCGGCGCGCTCGAATTTACCGCATTCAGACTGGCGTCAGGGATAATCATTCTCCTGCCATTGATTCTGCTTCATAAAAACAAGCATGTTTATGATGCAGCTTCAAAAAATGTTGATCCGCTTAAAATCCGATTTTCCAACTTCTATCAAGCAGCAGCCCTGTTCGGCTACGCCCTTTTCTTTTCGCTGGCATACATTCAGCTTGAGGCCGGCACAGGGGCATTGATACTTTTCGCCTCGGTGCAGATAACGATGATAGGCGTTTCGCTTGTCAGAGGCAATAAGGTCACTTTGCCGGAATGGACGGGAGTAATCATCTCATTTTCAGGACTCATCTATTTGCTATCCCCCGGATTTTCCGCCCCGCCCGTATTAGGTACGGCTTTTATGATTGCTTCGGGGGTATCATGGGGAATCTACTCTCTGCTGGGAAAGGATCAGCCGCAGCCGATTCTGTCGACTGCAAGGAATTTTCTTTTTTGCCTGCCGGGAGTGGTTGTTCTTGCTCTTATAATATTTGGCAAATCTATGCAAACCGGCCACGTAAAGATGAACGCCGATGGAATCATCCTTGCGGTTTCATCCGGTGCGCTTGCCTCCGGGCTCGGCTATGTTCTGTGGTATCTGACAGTACAAAAAATTACGACCGTGTCGGCATCCGTAATTCAGCTCGCGGTGCCGGTACTGGTGGCGATAGGAGGGGTTTTGCTTCTGGATGAATCGTTAACACTGCGTCTGGCGCTGGCATCGATTCTGATTATCGGAGGAATAATTATAGCAATTTGCGGCCGGAACGCTCCTGAACCGCTCAACCGGCAGCATTGAGCCGCGAAATCTCAAAATAAACAGCTTGCAACATTAAAATTGAAGGATATCTTTTTGACAATTAATTTCAATTATGGTAAACGAGAAAGAGGATCAATCTGAGCAGCAGTACTTCAGGAAATGAGCGCCATTTTAACCGATTTGCAGATACTTTGGAGCTCGAGAAAAAAAGACCCAGCATTGAGGGATTACGAGCACTTGTGACCGCTTTTATGGTAAGGGTGCCCTTTGAGAATATCTCTAAGCTTTATTATAATAAGCTTTACGGTTTGCGTTATATTCCTGATACCAATTTGTATCTGGACGGAATTGAGCGCTTTAATTTTGGGGGAACCTGCTACTCCAATAATTATTACCTGAACCAACTACTTGCTTATATGGGATATAATGCTATGCTTTGTGGAGCGGATATGTCCACCCCCGACGCTCATCTGGTTAATATAGTCTTTGTGGATGGGAGAGAGTTTTTGGTTGATGCCGGGTATGCCGCGCCGTTTTTAGAGCCCATGCCTCGTGACCTGCATAAAGATATTGAAATTGTTCAAGGACTGGATCGTTATGTGCTCAAGCCCAAAGACAAACTCGGAAATTCCGAATTGGAGCTGCATCGGGATGGCAGTCATATCCACGGTTACACGGCTAAACCAATAGCGCGCAGGATCGATCACTTTGAGGATGTGATAGAGGACTCATTTCGTGATGGTGCGACTTTCATGAATTCGCTTCTGGCGGTAAGATTTTTCCCGGAAAAATCAATTGTTATTAATAATCTATCAATCATCGAATCTGAGGGTTCGAATTACCGTAAATCTCATCTTAAGAACCGAGATGAGGCTGCCCGGGCGGTGGAAAAATATTTCTCGATTCCTCGGGACATTGTTGCAGAGGCAATTTCCGAAATCAAAGAATTTGGCGATGCCTGGAGCTGAGATAATTAGATCTATTGAAATCCCGTACGATCATTTCGAATCTTCCTCCCTAAACAGCAACCAACAATTCTGGTTTTAATTGGCTGGACATTTAGAATTAGCTTCTTTATCTTTGACCGTAAACGTATAACACAAAAAGACCTTAGACTATGAGCAAATTTGACGAGCCTGCATTCGAAGATTACCTCAATGAAGACGATTCTGAGGCTTATGATGACATCGAAGTTGGGAAAAAGATAGCTGAGCTGGCTAATGAACAGCTTTACGGCGTGCTTTCTACCCAGACCGAGGGACAGCCCTACGGCTCTATGATCGGCTTCGCATTTACCGATGACCTGAAATATGCGGTTTTCGCGACCCCAAAGGCAACCCGCAAGTATCATAACCTGATTAAATGTAAAAATGTCGCACTGGTTGTCAACGACCGCGATAAATATCCGGATGATTTGATGAAAATAGGGGCATTTACCGCAACAGGCAAAGCTGATGAGATTAATGGGCCAAAGATTGATTCAAACTGGACAATGATACTTCTAAAGAAGCATCCCTATTTAAGGGATTTCCTGAAATCCTCTACCACTGCGCTTTTTCGCATTAAAATAATTCGCTTTTTTTATGTTTCCTCGTTTCAGGAAGTGCGCGAGTGGAAACCCTGAGCGAAAATATAATCCATATCCGAATCCCGGATTTATGCGGGGAAAATAATGTCATCTTCTGAAGAACTGGTGGTTTCATTAAAAGACAAAGAGAAATGCCTAACCGAAAATGTGGGAGGCAAAGGCGAGAACCTTTCCCGTCTTCTGGCTGAAGGATTCAGGGTGCCCGACGGCTTCTGCCTGACAGTCCGGGCCTATAAGCTCTTTATCGAGAGCAATCAAATTGACAGAGAGATCAGGGTAGAACTGGGCCGCAAGGCGCTTTCGAAGATGCGATGGGAGGAAATCTGGGATTCGGCACTTCGAATCAGGTCTATGTTTTTGCGTTTTGAAATGCCCGAGATTATTGTCGCCGCCGTCAAAAAGATATATGATGAATTGAAGTCAGCTCAATCATTTGTGGTGCGCTCCTCCTCACCTTCCGAGGATTCTTCGGGGATGTCGTTCGCCGGTCTACATGAATCAATAGTTGATGTGCGCAGTTTTGATGAACTTATCAAAGCTATTAAAATAGTATGGTCCTCGCTCTGGTCAGACGCTGCGCTTTTGTATCGGAAGGAGATGGGGCTCGATCCCGGCAAAAGCGCAATGGCGGTTGTGGTGCAGGAATATCTGCAGGGCGGACCATCGGGGGTGGCCTTTACCAGAGATCCCAGAAATATGCAACTTGAACAATCTGTAATCGAGGCTGTACCCGGCTCGAATAATGAATTGGTCGATGGCCTGGTTGAGCCGGATCGCTGGGTCATACTGCGCAGTTCGCATGAAGTCGCAGAATGGAATCCGGGCAAACGTCCCGACCAAAAATATGACAGGCAGCTTCTGACAGATTCGGAACTAAGGCATCTCTATGATAATACCCTTTCCGTGGAATCTAAGTTCGGATGGGCGGCTGATGTTGAATGGACAGGAAAGCTCGAAAACCTGCATATCCTCCAAAGCCGTCCGATCACTTCGGGTACCAAAAAGATACAAGATGATCAACGGCAATGGTACCTGAGTCTGCGGCCGAAAATGCAAAAGCTGAAAAAACTGGCTAAGCGGGTCGACGAGGAATTGCTACCGCAGTTGAAAAGGGAAACAGATCAACTCTCACAGCAGACTCTGACGGATTTAAATGACCGTGAACTGGCCAAAGTTATCAAAGAGAGGCTGAATAAAGTCAGGAAATGGCGTAAGATTTATTACGATGAATTTATCCCCCTTGCCCACGGCGTCCGGCAATTAGGCATCTATTACAATAACGAAGTCAAGCCGGACAATCCCTATGAGTTTATGGTACTCTTGAAAGGGCAGGACCTTTTGGCATCCAGGCGCAACAGCCTGATAGACCGGCTGGCGCAACTGATCATTCAGGATAATCAACTTGCGGAAACGATAGGCAGGTTTCTAGAAAATTCCGATTCTGAAGATCCTCCAATTTGGGATGAAATAAGGCCGCCCCTGAAAGATTGTCAAAACGGTAACACATTTGTTGAAATGTTTGAAAAGCTGATAAACGACTTCACCCATGTCTCCTTTAAGGGTGAAAACCTGTCGGCACGTCCGGATATCTATCTGCACACTATAATGGAAATAACGGTGGCAAAAAGTTCCGAAAAGCATAAGTCCCCGGAATCTTCAGAGGTTTCAGAAGAACCGGAGGAGCTAATGCAGAAACTTTTTGACGCGGTAGGCGAGGAACGACATTCGGAGGCGAAAGACATGGTTCAATTGGGACGTCTGAGCTGGAAGCTTCGCGATGATGATAACATTCTGGTGGGGCAACTGGAAAGCTTTCTTCTGGAAGCACTCAACCTTGCCGGTCAACGCCTTAAGCAGCGCGGGCTTTTGGATAAATACGAAAAACTAAATGATACCGCAGCTCTTATACTATCAGATGCGCTTTTATATCCCCCGGATGAATCGATTGAGCTCCCTCAGGAAAAGAACAAGGGATTTTCCATACTCGGCAAGCAAATAGGGAAACCACGTCAATTAGTTGGACAGCCCGCAAGTCCGGGAATAGCATCCGGATCAGCACGAATAGTGCATGACAGTAATGATCTCAAGGAGTTCAAATTCGGTGAGATTTTGATTTGCGATGCTATACAGCCAACCATGACCCATATAGTGCCCCTCGCCAGCGCAATTGTGGAACGGAGAGGCGGTATGCTGATTCACGGCGCAATCATAGCACGAGAGCTGGGCATTCCTTGTGTGAACGGAGTTGCTGATGCCGCCGAGTTGATTGAGGCGGGCGAATTCGTAACGGTTGACGGCTATCTTGGAATCGTTACCGTCGGCGAGGCCGAGTTCGATCTGGAAAGATCGACTGGCAGAGAGGGCCCTGAATAATCGATCATAAGTAACGGAATTTCCTTTAATCCCCCTAAAACTAATTACATGAAGATACCGTTTCAGCGATCGGTAGGGCTGGAAAAATGCATCTGCACAATTACCCATTTCCCGTTGCGCTTCTCCAGCACTCCGGTCCAGCGCACATCCTCCCAGTTTGCCGGCTGACCCCTCCATTCATTGAAATCATCCAGGCGCGCATGATACCAGGCCACATCTCCCGATTTTGAGATATTAATGGCAAGATTCCTGATCTTGTAACCAACCGCCCTGAAATCATCCAGCATGAAGAAATTTTTGGTCAGATCGACAAATGCTTCGTAACCTTCGACCGTGCCATCATCCCGGGGCGAAAACCAGAACAGCTCGGGATCGTGCGCATAACAACTGAATGATAATGCTGTGTCCTTTGTAGCTGCCCATCCAATGCTGTTGTTGATGACCTCTTTTATGGCCGCCCGTTCTGCCTCAAGATTGGATTGCTGATCCATTTGACCGCAGCCTCCTGTTAGTATTACGAATATTGCCATTACAATTAATGCAGCTCTTCCGCCCATATATCCTCACTTTTGTTTCTAGCCTCAGGACAGAAGAACGGAATGACCGATTTGGCCATCATCTGCCCCGTATTTAATTTTTAATCATTTGAATAAATCTTCCAGA
This sequence comes from Candidatus Zixiibacteriota bacterium, assembly GCA_014730285.1. Taxonomy (GTDB): domain Bacteria; phylum Zixibacteria; class MSB-5A5; order JAABVY01; family JAABVY01; genus JAABVY01. The sequence continues at coordinate 7,670 of WJIM01000421.1, read as the reverse complement.
GTCATAGTCAATTTCTTAATGTCATCTCCTCTGACCACCTCAAATGTCAATTTCGTGCCCGGCTCTTTGCGCCGAATTTTGTTCAGAGCTACTATGCCGCCCAGATTCTCGACTTCAATACCGTTTACCGAGAGTATAATATCATCCTCCTCAAATCCTGCCATGTCTGCCGGGGTACCATCGGCAACAAATATCACCTGAATGCTGTCTTCCTCATTATTGGCGACCTGTAAACCGCTGTTATCACGCGGGAATACCTTTCCAAAATTGTCACCCTTTTCAACGATGACCTGCTCATGATCATAATCCAGGTACAGTACAAAATGCCGCAGAAGAGTATTGCCGATATTGCCTGCCAGCTCTGTGTAACCGAATGCTCCCTCGCCCTTTTCGAGCGGTACTCCGACCTCAATGTCCCGCACGGTAAAACCTGCGAACTCCATTGTCTCGCTCAATGTCCGGCGCCTGGGCTGCGAGCCTCCGGCTCCATGACTAAGCCCTTCAACGCCGGGAGCATCCAGCAGGCCATGTTCTTCGGCATAGGGATAATGGTAGCTCATTCCTCCGGCGCCCAGATCAAGCGACCACATACCCTCATATTTGCCGTCCACTGTAACCGGAAGCTCGATCATGTTGCCCTGCGAAATCGGGGCGGAGATAACGGTACCATCGCCTGCGTATCTGAAGCTCTCGGGATGGTAGAATGAAAGCAGTTCGTTGGCATAGTCTACTTTAGTAACCAAACGGGAAAGGAAATCATACCCGAGTATACCGACCACTTCCATTCCCAGCCAGCGCTCGAAGAGAGGCGCGACTTCTATCGCCACAGCTTTTTGTTCATCAAATTCCAGGCCCGGAAGGCTGAACGGCGGCAGAGTTGTAAATGAGACATCCACGAGGTTTCCCGCCCCGCGGCCTTTGACATTGCCTTCAAGCTCCAGTCCAAGTTCCTCAGCGAACTTTGTGTCAATAACGGTGGCGCTTGCGCCGGTATCAAGAATCCACAGCTTGGTTATACCGCCCACCTCAATTGGCAGATAGATATGCTTTTCAATAAACTGAAACGGTATATTCTCAGCAGATTTGCCATTGGTAAAACGGAAATCCTCGACATCCTCCGAGGGCGGTTCGAACAAAGCCGGATCGACCGGCACATTGATTTCCACAGTTGTAAAATCCACAATCGATTTCATGCCGCTGGGATATTGCACGGAGATCTGTTTGAATGCAAAGGGCATACCCTTAACATCACGATAATCCGAATGCCATGTAATACTCCTCCCTTCGGGTGACTTTGATACGGTCTTTCGAAGCATAAAGCCGCTTGTATCGTAATACTGGCTGGAGACATCCTGATTTATACTATTTGCGATCTTAACCACATAGCAGTCGCTTCCGGCGGCAGTATCGATACCTTCATAGCTCAGTTCGAAAACATCCGAGCCGGGATCAAGATGGTCGAATTTTTCCAGAAGGATTTGCAGACGGCGGTCTTTCTCTGTTTTTTCGTCCCGCCTGATTTGCAGCTTACCGTTCTGATCCACCGACCAGGAATACTCACCGTTATCACCCGACACCTGTGTAATCACTTTAAGATCGACTTCCTGGCGGCGTTTGATCGGGCTTTCCGACCATTGCTCAAAGCTCCCTTCCAAACCTGTGCCTTCAAGAATAAGATCACCCGCAATATGCATGGTCTTTTGGGCCTTTATTTTCTCCAGTCCGCCCATAGCCTGATAATGCTTGTTTAGTATTTGGTAGGGATCTTCAAGCGGCTCGCCGTTTGAAGAATTAAAAATAACTACACTGAAAAACAGTACCGCGATAATTAAAGCATGTTTATTCATCATTCGCCTTTCTTAAACAATCTTTCCTGCATTATAGATAACATTTACGCCTTTTAAAGCCAACGGTTTCGGAAAGTTAATGTCTTAAATGCAAAATGATTGACATTATCATAAAAGTGGATTAATTGCGTCCAAAATAATAGGGTTAAGAATGGAGTATTATGGACAAACTCTATAAAACTACCATCTGGAGCCAGTTCGGGGCGGCAATCGATTCACTCCAGAATGCCATCGATCACTGCCCTGAGGAAATCTGGGCCGACCGCAATAGAAAGCCGGAATACTGGTACCTGGCATATCATACGATTTTCTTTCTGGATTTTTATCTTACGGGGCAGGATGATGATTTCACACCTCCCGAACCGTTCACATTAAGCGAACTCGACCCGTCGGGAGTTATGCCAGAGAGGGTTTATACCAAAGACGAGCTCTTGATATACCTCGAGCACGGCCGTCAGAAGGCGCGCAGGGCAGTCGGAGATATGACCGATGAATGGGCCGACCGGCAGTATAAATTCGGGAAGGTCTCTCTCAGCTATGGTGAATTGCTTTTATATATCATGCGCCATATACAGCATCATGCCGCTCAGTTGAATCTGATCCTGCGCCAGTCAATCGATTCGGCGCCGGGATGGGTGTTTAAAGCGAGAGATGATTTGTAAAGCTATTTAACCGTTTTATCAAAACACTAATATTCTCCCCTGTTTTAATTGCATTTTCGCTCCAATATGCTATCTTTATCAACTGAGAGAATTAACGCCAGCATCAGAGCGGGAGATTGATCATGAAAATCATAATCACCGGCGGCACAGGCTTTATTGGACGACACCTTGCGGAGAGTTTTCATAAGGATGGGATCGAGATCCTGGCAACAGGACGCTCTCCTGAAGCCGGCAAAAAGCTGACGAAAGCCGGAATTAAATTCGAGCCGGCAGATATAACCGATTCGGATAAATTAGTCAGTATATTTACCCCGGCCGATATTGTAATTCACTGCGCCGCACGTTATGGCGACCACGGCACAAAGCAGGAATTCTTCGAGACAAATATAGCCGGTACCAGAAATGTGATCCGGGCCTGCAAAAAGCATGATATCAGAAAGATAATTTTCATTTCCACTCCCAGCATCTATTACAATGGAAAGGACCGCTTTAAAATATCTGAAAGCGATCCCCTTCCAAAAAAGCAGGCAACCCATTACGGCCGAACCAAATTGATTTGCGAGAGTGAGCTTCTGGCGCTGGCAGAGGAAGGATTCAAGACTATCATATTCAGACCCAGGGCGGTTTACGGTCCCTATGACAAAACAATTATGTATCGTATCTTAAAATTGTCCGAGAGAAAGAAATTCCCACTTATTAATAACGGCCGTGCCCTGGCAGATATCACCTCGGTGTATAATCTGGTGGATGCTGTTAAGAAATGCCTGAACGCCGCGGATGACATCTGGAACGAGGTTTATAATATCTCTAATGACGAACCTATCAGTATGAAAGAATGGTTCTCGGAGATGCTGAAAGCCCTGGATAGACCGTTCAAGCCCAAAAATATCCCCGAGGGCGCCGCAAAGATTATGGGAATGGCAATGTATCTTCTGAGCCTGATGCCTTTCGGCCCTAAACGACCGCCGTTAACGCCATTTGCCGTTGGATACATGGCCAAATCGATGACCATGTCGATTGAAAAGGCAAAGGAAAAACTGAGCTATTCACCACCAGTTGACAACAAAGAAGGTTTCAGGCGATTATCGGTATGGTATCATTCCGCATTAGATCAAGACTGATGGGAATAACACTTTGCCGCCCTAGCCATTTGGATCAATATTGTGATTCATCGCAAACAGGTTTTCGGGATCGTATGCTTTTTTCACTTCTAACAGTCTATTATAGGCGGGACCGTAGGCAGCTTGCAGCCTGTCCTTCTCATCTTGTGTTAGGAAGTTTATATATGCTCCGCCGGTTGCATATTTCGAAGTGCTATTGAAAAATTCTCTCATGCTTTTAACACAGTCGCTGTCATCGGCGGGATCTTCCCATCGCCCATGCATATTCATGATAAAGTTGTCCTTGCGGTGATAATATGCTGTTTCATCCTGAGGAACACGCCCCGCAGCTCTACCCAGCGATCCGAAAAATAGTTCGCTTTGGGGGGACGGCAGTCTTTTGGTGAATTCTACCGCAGCTTCGATAATTTCATTTCCCAAATTTGTGAAATTATGCGTTTTCCAATAGTTTCTGGCGCCCGGGGTCAAAAGCGGATCAAAGACTTGCTGCCAGGCTGTATATGGTATCTCCGCAATAAACTCACCCACGACCTTGCCAAAATCTCTTACCGGCTCTAATATTTTCCTTCCCTCTTCCGGATCTCCGGCATGAAACATTGCAAAGGCAAGGACTTCTTTTCCATGAACATCTTCCGGCAGAAACGGGAGCGGCGGCGCCTGACGCAATATCCCCCAGACAGCGGTATCGTCACCCAGTGTCTCCACAAAATCTCGATATTTTTTTAGCGCTTCGACAGCATCATCTATACCGTAAAAGACCAAACCGCAAAGCTGTTCCTTCCTGACCGGATGAAGCTGGAACTCAAAGCGAGTCACTACTCCAAAATTTCCACCACCTCCGCGCAATCCCCAAAAGAGATCCGAATTCTTGTCTTTTGATGCTGTAATAAAACGTCCATCTGCTGTAACTACATCGGCCGCAAGCAGATTGTCAACGGTCATGCCATGCCTTCTTGAAAGCCATCCAAATCCCCCACCCAACGTTAATCCGGCAACGCCAGTCGTCGAATTTATTCCCAGAGGTGTTGCCATACCAAAAGCCAGCGCCTCATGATCAAAATCACCGAGTGTCGCCCCCGGCTCAACATGAGCAATGCGGTTCTCCGAATCAATTCGTACGGAACGCATCTGTGACAAATCGATCACCAGGCCGTCATCACAAATTGCACTGCCGGCAATATTATGACCGCCGCCTCTGACAGCAAGCAGCATTGAATTCTCACGCGCAAAGTTGACCGATCGAATTATATCTGCGACTCCCCCGCAGCGGACGATGTAGGCTGGTTTACGGTCGATCATTGCATTCCAGATTGTTCGCGCCTCATCATACCCCTCATCTCCTTGCCTAAGCAGCTTCCCCCGCAAAACCTCTTCAAAACTTTTTAGATCGTCGGGATTAACTGAGATAGTCTGATCCTTTTTCTCGAATTTCTTTACGGACCCCATTTTTTTCTCCTGTATATTGTTGTAGGCATTATTGCGAATCGTAAATCTTGATCTCCAATATAATCCCTTTAACATTCCAATACAACAGAAATCGGATAAAATTTATCTTTATTTGAATTCTTCCATTCTCGCATGGCTAAGGCCCCATTGAATTCAGCAAAACATATTAATTGATGGGGGCAGCATTGTCTTGGATTAAATATTGTCGAAATTCATACAATTCATATATTTAGATATGGCGATCGACACTCAGAAATCGATTTACCAGTTTCTTACCGGCGATGATGAAGGACGCGTCTGCCGCGATATTCCCGAGGAGGCATGCGACGACCAGCCCGGGAATTTATTAAAACATGTTTTAAGTCTGGGAGCCACAAAGACCGGTGATGGTCTGGCAAATCCCAAACTCGTGCTTTCATGGCTGCTTGGAATTCTGGGTGCACCTGCCTTCTTAATCGGTTTTTTAGTACCTGTGCGCGAAGCCGGCGCGCTTTTACCTCAGCTTTTTACCGCAGGGTATATTCGTTCTCTGCCATTACGTAAGTGGGTCTGGGCACTCGGAAGTCTGGTGCAGGGGCTGTCTGTGGCCGGTATGGCATTTGCCGCGCTATCACTCAAAGGGCAAGCGGCAGGCTGGACAATAGTCGGACTTCTGGCAGTTTTTTCTCTGGCCCGGAGTATCTGCTCGGTCAGCTATAAAGATGTTCTCGGCAAAACAGTCTCGAAATCCACCCGCGGCACCGCAACCGGCACGGCCGGCACAATTTCAGCAGTCCTGGTATTAGCTTTCGGAGCGCTTTTGAGCCTCAGCATTTTGGAAAGATCGATCGCTGTAGTTGCAACAGCACTTTTTGTTGCCGCAGGCTTATGGATATTTGCGGCCGGATTATTTACAACTCTGAAGGAAGTACCGGGGGCAACCTCAGGAGGCGGCAATGCAATCAAAGCAGCCCTAAGTCAGTTGTCGCTATTGCGGGAAGATAGGCAGTTGTTTCTTTTTATTGTAACTCGCGGTTTTTTGATCTCAACCGCTCTGGCCCCGCCCTACCTTATCGCTCTAAGCGGGCACACCTCCGGACGCGATTTCGGACAGTTGGGTCCCTTTGTGGTGGCTTCGGCATTGGCAACCGCCGCGAGTTCATTTTTCTGGGGGCGTATGTCGGATAAATCGAGCCGCAAAGTTCTAATTCTATCGGGGATCGTGGGCGCAATCTCTCTGGCAGCGGCATCCCTGCTAGGTTTTTTTGCCAGAGGCCTGATCGCCAACACCCTCGTGCTCCCGATATTGCATTTCATCCTGATGATTGCATATCAGGGCGTTCGCCTGGGACGCTCGACTCATATAGTTGATATGACAGATCAGGATAAGCGTGCGTCTTATACAGCGGTATCCAATACCATGATAGGCCTCCTGCTGATATTCGGGGGAGCGTTTGGAGGGGTAGCATATTTCGCTGGAGAAAGCGCCGTCCTGGGAATATTTGCCGTTATGGCAGTCATGGCATCTTTGGTCGCGCGTTCACTTAGAGAAGTTCAGGCAGAGGAATAGCTCCTACAGAATCATCCCATATATAAATGCTATGCCTTCAATTCATAAATGCTGACAGAATATGTCATAAAAATTGTCCGATAACAGATTTTCCAGGCTAATTATCCTTGCTAAAAACTCAGATATATCTATATTTTTAACGGTAGCAGCTATGGCTTTCTTCAAGAATCTGTAGTTATACTGGACCAAACTGCTTTGCTCAGGGGGGATCGGTAACTGTATTATAAAGGAGGTTATCATGTGTACTCTGGGCAAATTTCTAACTTTTATTATCGCCCTGCTGATTTTGCCGCTCAATACATCATTCTCGCAGGATACAGGCATACCGGATACATTACGAATTGAAAATGCGGTCGGAGATATTGACGGGGAATATTCAGTACCGTTTGCGGTGCCTGTATCTGTCTATAACGACAATGATCTCACTTCGATTATTATCCCGCTGATCGTTGACGGATATTCCGGATGGATTCGCTTTGACTCGGTATCTTATATCGGCAGCAGGCTTTCAGATGCTATGATACTCGAATCGAGAGAAGTTTCTTCCTTCGGTACAGATTTGCGCACTGTCGATTCCCTAATCCTCAAATTCGAAACCGGTTCCGGCAACGCCCTGCCTGCCGGAGACGGCAAGATTTGCGAATTATGGTTCCGTCCCAATTACGGTGGAGATTTACTAATAGACAGTCTCCCCGTTTCTCCTGATGGAAATCTGACTTTCGCCACAACAAGCGAAAGCTTTACTCCGCAATTTCTATCCGGTTCAGTCGAAATAGAATGTGATTATATGGTGGGGGACACTCGTGATGACGGCGCAATTAATGTCTCTGATCTTCTGGGAATTTATAAGGGCTACCTGGGATGTTTTGGCTTTGATTTCACCGATCCATGGCATGCAGATGTCAACTGCGACCGCTATACCGACCTTCGGGATGCTATTCTGTTAGTGGATCACATTTATGCCGATTTTCCGCCGCCGCTTTGCGATTGCGGGAGCTATTCCGAAGCTTTATATGATGATCCCAATGTTCCCGACACAGTATGG
>WJIM01000420.1 GCA_014730285.1 Candidatus Zixiibacteriota bacterium | reverse complement strand
TTCAAGAAGTTCCCACAGCCAATTTTCATCAGATTTCCATATCCTCCATGTATTCCAGGCGACCAGTATGAATCGGAGGAATAGCCTACGTCTATTTGAATCTCTAATATAATTTTTGGGACATTGAATCCAATTCTATAAATTCTTAAACGGTTCGAAGCTCATGAAGTCGCAGTGGTGGACTATGTAGGCCTCGGGGGTGCGCTTGACCATGTTGCCCTCGCCGGCATGCGCCGCGATTATTCCGGCTGGCCCTTGGCCTCACGCAACGGCAATAATAAAGATTCCGACTGGGACTGGGAATGATTTGCATAGGTAGGCCATTTGGGAGTATAATCCTCAGCCTCATTACCCCATGCCGACCAGCCCTCTCGCTGTCCGCGTGCGAATAACTCAAGATATGGTCCGGGGCTGCAGGCCTCAATTATTTCGTATAATTCATCCGGCTTTCTGGAATGTTCCCGTTTGCGGCTCCGTATTATATTTACCTGAGTTCTTCCGGGTTGAAGAGTTCGCAGCCTGCCCTTTACGCCGAATAAAACCATCTCAGTCGTATTACGAAAGTAAAATCCCACGCCCCTTCCATCCGGCCCGCCGTCTTTTCGAATTTTATGCCAAATCAAGTTCGTTTTATATTCGAAGCCCCATGCCTTCATAACCTTCAGGCCTTCCTGTAACAGCGCGTTCGGAACCCAGAGGTATAAATGACATTTGGATGCAGTCAACTTTGAGACGGGCAGGGCAAGAATATCTTCGAATTTCATCGTCATATATCTATTTAAGCGCTTGTGTTCCGGCGCCATCTTGCCGGTCTTATTCTGAAATCGCCAGGGGGGATCGGCCAATACTGTCCCATACCTGCCATTGCATTTTTCCAGCAAATCTTCGCCCGGTGAAAGCAAATCTATATCAGCCATAAATTAATCCTCTACAAACAATGCCTCTGTGATACCAAAAACCAAGATCGGACAACCACCTCCGCCACCGCCCTCGATTCTGGGCAGAAGCTTTCCCATCCAGGTGGTGCTTCTACCGTATTTCCTCCAAATCCCCAGTTCTTCCATGGTCTTTCTCAAAAGATCCGATTTTGTTATTATTATACCGACACTAATTGCCCTTAGCTCGAATAAAAGACGGAAGTTATTAAGATCGCGATCAAAGAATGGGTCTTTGTTGCTCCATTCAATCTCCACAGCGATTTTGTTTTTTACACAATCAACTTTATGAGTGGGAGATTCGATCTCATTTTCATCGACAATTATTTTTGTGCTAAAATTCTTTTCTTTCCAGCCTCTCTCTTGAAATGCCGAATCAATGGATTGAGAAATCTTTGATTTCCCGCCTCCCGGAGCCAATATATGGCTCTTATAAAGCCTGAAATCATGCAAAACAGAACAGATATCATCCCACTCTTCGGGAAAATCTCCCTTCAATATTGCACAGGCATGCTTCCATTCATGGACTTCATAATTCTCTCTGATAAATTCGGGCAACAAGTTTATTGTCATGTTACTATAATAAGGAATTTTGGAATGAAAATCATTTTTAAAATATTTTTTATTGCTTTTCGATAAATGCCAGGCATTCAATTGAATAGACCTGAAGTCCCCATCTGGAAATCTACCTCCCCTTGAACGGTTCGAAGCTCATGAAGTCGCAGTGGTGGACTATGTAGGCCTCGGGCGTACGCTTGACCATGTTGCCCTCGCCGGCATGCGCCGCGATTATATGGCAGACCTCCTTAGGCACCCCGCACTGCATCGCCAGCCCCACACCCGAAAAGGGATGACGCAGCGCCTTGCCGTAATCCGACTGCACCGCCTTGCCCTCAACCTTCTCATACTCCAGAAGCTTGCCCACATCAGCCAGGATCGCCCCGGCAATCACAACATCCATATCGATCGGAAGGCTCTCGCCGAAAAACTTCTGCATCTGCGCCGCGCAGTCGCGCGAGAGATGCACCACCGCACGTTTGTGCTGCATGAAGGTTACCTTGCAGTTCTCGATCAGAAGCGTGAACGGTATCTCGTTTAAGTCCTTTGCGGTCAGCGGGCTTTTTTCCAATGCCAGCGCCCATGTGTCGGCGGTCGCCTTTTGCAGTTTCTCGTCCTCGATCCACTCCAGCTCCGGCCAGAGTTCATATACATCATCAGCCATATCGTTCTCCTTTTATGTGCATCCTGTCACCCTGTTTCATTTCTCCTGTCATTCTTCGCTCATCCTCGACCTGTGGTCGGGATTCCCTCAGAATTACATGCTCTGACGTTCCCACCGCCCGTCGGCTGCCGGGTCTTCGACTTGCGCATCGGGGCGCCTCGATATTTTGAAATCAATTTACTGATGTTGCCGTGAATGTCAATCGAAAGTGTATCTACTGATCAATGGCGCAGGGGCACACTTCGCCTTCGGCGAACCAAGACCCTGCACTTTTTCTTTTATAATCCCAGCTCCTGCTTCAAAAACTGGCCCGTATAAGACTTCGGGTTTTTGGCGACCTGTTCGGGGGTGCCGGTGGCGATAACATACCCGCCATCATCTCCGCCCTCCGGGCCGAGATCGATAATCCAGTCGGCGGTCTTGATAACATCCATATTATGCTCGATCACAAGCACCGTATTGCCGCGGTTGACCAGCTCGTTTAGGACGTTCAGAAGCATCTTGATATCCTCGAAATGTAGTCCGGTAGTAGGCTCGTCGAGAATATAAAAGGTCCGCCCGGTGGCGGTCTTGGAAAGTTCGGTGGAAAGCTTGACCCTCTGCGCCTCACCGCCGGAGAGCGTGGTGGCCTGCTGGCCGAGATGAATATACCCCAGGCCGACATTATACAGAGTCATCAGTTTGCGCTTGAGCGTGGGGATATTGCCGAAAAAGTCCAGCGCCTCGGCCACAGTCATATCCAGCACCTCGGCGATATTTTTGCCCTTGTAGCGAATGTCCAGCGTCTCGTTATTGTAACGTTTGCCCTTGCAGACCTCGCAGGGCACGTAAACATCGGGCAGGAAATGCATCTCGATCTTGATAATCCCATCCCCCTCACAGGCCTCGCAACGTCCACCCTTGACATTGAACGAGAACCGCCCCGGCTTATAGCCGCGCAGCTTGGCCTCCGGAGTCTGGGAGAAAAGATCGCGGATGAAGGTAAAGGTCCCGGTATAGGTGGCCGGATTCGAACGCGGGGTGCGTCCAATCGGCGACTGGTCGATATCTATCACCTTGTCGATATGCTCCAGACCCAGTATCTTCTTATACGGCAGCGGCTTCTTGCGGGAATTGTAGAATCTGCTGCTTAAGATCGGATATAATGTCTCCTCAATCAGGGTCGATTTGCCCGATCCGGAGACACCGGTCACGCATATAAATTTACCAAGCGGTATACCGACATTTATCTCCTTCAGATTATTGCCGGTGGCGCCCTTGAGGCTTAACATTTCGCCGTTACCGCCGTTTCTATGTTTCGGGATCGGTATTTGCGATTTGCCCGCCAGATATTTGCCTGTCAACGATTTACGTGTCTGGCGCTTGACCTGTGAGGGTGTCCCGGCCGCCACAATTTCACCGCCGTGCTTGCCCGCGCCGGGTCCCAGATCGACCACATAATCGGCCGCCAGAATTGTATCGCGGTCATGCTCCACCACCACAACCGTATTACCCAGATCGCGGAGTTCGGTCAATGTGTTCAGCAGACGGTTATTGTCCCTTTGATGAAGGCCTATCGAGGGTTCATCAAGAATGTATAACACCCCTGTCAAGCGCGATCCTATTTGTGTCGCCAGACGAATCCTTTGAGCCTCACCTCCGGAGAGGGTAGAGGCTGCACGATCGAGGGTCAGGTACTCCAGCCCGACATTGACAAGAAAGCCCAGCCGTTCGCGAATCTCCTTCATAACCTGATGCGCAATCTTCTGCTGGCGTTTAGTAAGTTTAAGGCCCTCAAAGAATTCGCGGGCCTGCTTGATCGACCTTCTGGTGATGTCATGAATATTTTTGCTGCCAATATATACCGCCAGTGATTCACGTCTGAGACGCGCCCCATCACAAAGAGGGCATTCCGAAATCGACATATATTGCTCGATCCAGTTACGTACACCCGAGGATTCGGTTTGACGGTAACGCCTTTCCAGATGCGGGATTACTCCCTCGAAGGTGGAGACGAATTCACCGCGCGCATTTCCCCGTCCGGAGGCATGCTCATAGGCGAATTTGATTTCGGTTTTGCCGGAGCCGTGTAAAATCACCTTCTGAATTCTCTTGCCGAGCTTATTGAAGCGGTCGGAAAGCTTGAAGCCGTAATGCTTTGCCAGCCCGCGAAGCTGG
>WJIM01000419.1 GCA_014730285.1 Candidatus Zixiibacteriota bacterium | reverse complement strand
CATCAAAAAGCATTCGCTTTTGCTTGGCAAGAAGATCAAGCTCAAAATCGGCCGCAAGCTGATACAGGCGGTTGCTCATGACATCGATACCGACGGCGCTCTTTTGGCCAAACACCGCAAGGAAATCCTGCGCGTAACCGCCGGCGAAGTCACAGTCATCGAACACAGCAAGTAGGCCTTGTAGCCCACTTGAAAGGGCAGGGCGAAGTTGACAATTGACCTGCTATGATTCTTCTGAAAAATCAAATATCACCGGCACAAAGGTTGTATCTAATTCCCGGGCGGGATATATTAATAGTTCCGTCAGATCCTGATCCCGTCGAAGACAGGATTGTGATCTGACGGCTTGTTTTGATTAAGCTATCTTGTTTATAATATTATGGAACTGTCAGAACTTTTGAAGAATATCCAACTTCTGAGACAGTCTCGGGACATGCGACGCACTCAAGGGCCTACCGCTTGCAGGGTGGGTCACCCGAATACAAAAATAAAAAAGCCCGCTTTTGTAAAGCGAGCCTTATTGTTAGCCCCGTTTTTTATAATAATTTCTTTTAATTTTCATTCGGAGGAGAATAGACCGCGAATGTCGCTCCCTGGGGATCCATCAGAATTGCAAAACGCCCTATATCCGGAATATCAGTCGGCTCAAACTGTACCTGGCCGCGGTTTTCCTCGGCTGTCTTACAGGCCGTATCAACATCAGCAACTGTAAAATACGGTATCCAGTAGGGACGGGCTTTTTCCCCTTCGGGAATCGGCTTGTTGACCATGCCGGCTACCGATTTCTCGCCCACCTTGAACATAACATACTTTTCCGGGCCGACTTCCATATCCTCCGGCTCCCATCCAACCAGTTTGGTATAGAAATCTTTGGCCTTGGCAGGATCAGATGTGATCAGCTCTCTCCAGGCAACAGTGCCCAAACCCTCGGGAATTTTCATCTCATTTTTGGGAGTAAAGGGGCTGAAGAAACCGCCCTGGGGATCGTTGACAACCGCGAACCGTCCCACATCCGGGATATCGGTCGGAGGCACACAGCTCTTTCCGCCCAGCTCCTCGGCCTTTTTGACAGTCTCGTCGACATCGGGCACATTAAGGTAGGAAATCCAATGGCTCGGGATATCGTCGCCCTCTCCCAGCGGCACGATTCCGCCCAGTTGGTTTTCGCCGTGGGCGATCATACGATATGTGAAATCGGGCATGGGAAAGTCCTGATAACTCCATCCCACTACTTTGGTGTAAAATTCCTCCGAGGCCTTCGGATCTTTCGACATCAAATCATACCACACAAAATGACCATTTTGGCTCATAAAAACTCTCCTTTGTAAAAGCGGATAACTGCAATCCTCTTTTATAAACGAAATAATATTTTTTTGGTTGCGTATCATAACTCAATTTCCCCAAAATTTTTTAGTATTCCGGAATGCGAATGGAAAATATTGGATCAAATTACTCCATTATGACGGGAATATACTCCATGAGCGCAGGAGAGTCAATCATTTTAGAGTTAGATTGTGTAAAAAAATACTTATAGGACAGTTAATAGACGGTTTTATCAGTTATAGATATATCTTTGCCGGGCTTGTCTCCGGGTGCGCCCGGAATTATTCGCGGCGCACGAGACGTACGCGGCGCACGAAATGGTCGGTTTTATCCTTCTTCCCAGATTGGCCTTTTGATTTTGCCAATGAATAAAATCGCGCCGGTGCTGTTCTCCCTGATTACAAACAGAAACGGCCGGTCTACATAGAATTTCGGAGTTTGTACTGGCATTAAAACGTAATCGAACCGTACTGATGAAAACGCTGCGGCTATGGTTCCTTTTTCATCCATCTGAAAATAATTCTTATGCAAAACCTGCCCTATGTATACCCCCAAACCCATATCAAACGCCTTACTCATGCCGAGTGCAGAGAGCACATCCTTCACATCTCTACCAAATAGAACTTTGAGTTTTGGTAGATATAATTCAATGCTATCAGTTTGCATTTTTGAGATCCAGGCCGAGAGACTGTCGCTATTGAAATGCTGTGTCAGATTTTTCAAATCATTTGGGTAGCTTGGCACAAATACGTATAGGCTGAATTGTCCATTACCGTAGGGTATTTCAATCCCGCGGAAATTCTCTTCCATAAAATAATTATATATATTTTCCTGATTCATCATCTCGCAATCTATTATTTCTTCGTCAGAGACATTAAATCTGCCCGTCATGGAGTAGCCCGGTTCAAATGGCTGCGTCCATTTGGCATTGAAGTAGATTGTGTTAATAAAATACATAAATGCTGAAATGGGTATCGGCTGGTCTATTGCATTTTTTATTTTGCCATGTGTCTTGTTGCTGACGTATTCATTTATTCTGATTCTTGTTGAAGGATCCTGGAAATTCGCTTTAATCATATCGCAATTAAAGTCTTCTGATAATGCTTTTTCAGCCGTTGCCGGCAATGATACTTGCGGTTCCATCCAGGTTGAATTTGAAATCTCTATAGTAACATTATTGTCGAATTCAGGTAGTTTCTTGGATAGACCTTTATAAGATTTATTCCCACCGGAAAGCTCTGTACCTTGTGTGCAGGCTACACGCCGTATGGAATCACCAATTTCCCCGGAACTGAAAAAGTTGCTGGTCATTCCCAAAGCGTAATGCATGCTCAAGGGAGAGACTACAATATTGTCGGCGGTGTCGAGCTTGCAGAATGTGCGAAAGAACTTGAATCCGAAGCAGTTTACAGCGTCGATCTGTTCCAGCTCATCTTCTGTGAATGAAATCTTTGCCTGATCCTGCCCGAATGCAAAAGGGTGAAATATAATTATTAATCCGATTATTAATCCAATTACCCCTCTCATTTTACACCTCCAATGTTATTATTTTTACTCTTTTATCGCGGCGCACGAGACGTACGCCGCGCACGAAATGGCCGGTTTTATCCTTCTTCCCAGACTGGCTGCATGATCTTGCCCATGAATACTATCGCGCCGGTGGTCTTCTCATGGATGACAAACACGAACGGTCGGTCGAAACGGATTTCCTTCGGCCTTTCTGGCGCCGCTTTGGTCATCATCTCGACTGCCGTTACAGCCGCTGCCTCAGTGCCTTCTTCGTCAACCTGCACAAAGGTCTTGTGCAGGACACGGCTGATAAACAGTTCTCCTTCAGGCTCCATGCCCTTGAAATCGGCGTCCATGTCAAAAGCCACACCCATACCCATTGAAATCAGCATATCATTCATCGTCTTGCTGTAGCGCATCTTGAATTTGGGAAGGTAGAGCATGATTTCTTCTGTATGCATACTGTCATTCCAGTTGCTCCACCCATCTGATGTCATGCCGCTTATTATGTCGTTCGGTGTCTTATCTTCGGCTGGAAGTATCGCGGTCATGGCAAAGCTCTTATCCCCATAGGGCAGTTCCACAGCTTGAAAATCCTCGCTCTCGAAAATACTGAACTCTTCTTTCTGGTACATCATATCGACCGTGGTATCTTTCTCGGCTGTAACCTGAAACGGCATCGACCGGGTGCGTTCCGGATCGAATTCACTTGTCCAACTGCCCTTGAAATAGATCGCATTGATCAGATACATCATGACATTGGGACGGACAGGGTAGGAGATAATTTCTGATATTTTGCCGTTGGTCTTTTCCGAGACCCAGTCATTTATTATGTCAATCGATTCTTCCGCATCCAGATTGATCCCCTCCACGCGTGAATCGAAATATTTCCGGTTCAGCTCCAGAAATTCCTGCTTGAGCTGGTAGTTCTCCCTGAACCAGATCGAATTGGCGATCTTCATAATCACACTGGTATCGAGAGCGGTCAGATTGTCGATAAGCGATTTATAAAATTCATTGATTTCTATATTCTCTCGTTCACCGTAGTTCAAAACCTCACGCATGGCCGCCTCAGTTGTGCCCTTAGCGCCGTTGTAGGTCATTCCCAGCGCCAGCGATATGCTCATGGGTGAGATGAAAATGTTTGCATCGGGTTCGGATTGATCGGTCTGTTGTAATAATTCTAATGAGAACTGATTAATATCGGCGACCATTGCCTGATCGATTTCTTTGGATTCAGGCTCTTTGTTCTCCTCTGCGTTATCAGCATTGCCATTCCCGCATGCGTTCAGCATAAAAAGTGCTAAGAGCATGATTATCAATATGATTGGCCTCATTACACTCCTCCTTTGATATAATTGCATCCATGTTCACTACAATCTATAAATAATATTATTCCCGGTAAAATTGATATAAAAATAAAAAAGCCCGTTTGTTATAAGCGGGCTTTTTTCTATCGTAGATAGTGGCTAATTTTCCCAGACCGGATTGATGATTTTACCCATGAAGAGTATGGCATCGGTGTATTTATCGTGGATTACGAAGAAAAACGGCCTGTCCAGTGTTATCGCTCTCTCTGACGGGTTAATTGAGGTGGTTTCCATAACGACCACTGTAACTGCTGCCGCCTCGGTGCCCTCCTCGTCAACCTGCACGAATGTGCTGTGGATTACAGCGCTTATGAAAAGATCGATAATCGAGCTGATTCTGCTGAAATTTGCATTAGAGGGTTCGAATGCAATCCCCATTCCAAGAGCAGTTAGATCGTTTTTG
>WJIM01000065.1 GCA_014730285.1 Candidatus Zixiibacteriota bacterium | reverse complement strand
TTTTGTGGATTTGGGGAAGATCGTTATATCCTGATACTGGACATATTCTTTCGATGAAGTCACCATAATCAGGGCATCGGCAACATCCTCGGGCTCGATCATCTGACGGCGGTCGTCGGAATCCGGCTCGATATCCTTACCCATCGTATTCATGGCATGCGGCATAACATTGGTTACGCGTATATTATGCGGTTTGAGCTCGGCTTTTAAGCTGTCGCCGAAACGTGCCAGGGCGGCCTTGGAAGCGCAATAGGCTGAAAGCTTTTCCAGACCCAACGTTGATCCGATAGAGCAGATATTTATTATCTGTCCCGACTTCTGCTTTTTCATCTGCGCAACCGCATGACGTGTTACCAGAAACGCTCCGATAACGTTGACCTTAAAGGACAATTCTATATCTTTGACTTCCATCTGATCGATCTCGCCGCCTTTGAAGACGCCTGCGTTATTTACCAGAATATCTATTCGGCCGTATTTTTCAACTGCGCTGTCGACCAGTTTCTTGGCCTGGGTATCATCGGTGATATCGGCCACAACCTCGATGAACAGATCCGAGGCTTGCCTAAGTTCTTCCGCCGCCTGATCCAGTTCATCCGACTTCTGTCCGGTAATAATTACCTTCGCGCCTTCCTCGAGAAAACGTCCGGCAATAATCTTACCCAGCCCGCGGCTGGAACCTGTTACCAGAACTACTTTATCCTTAAGCCGCTCAGACATCAGGCATCAACCTCGCTTTCGACCCCACTTGAATCCTTCTTGCGGGCAATCTCGCGTGCTTTGGCATCATTTAAGCGCTCGGCCCGAAGGTTGCGGACAATCTGGGCATAGGCGTTATGATTATGTATCGATTCCTGATTTTCCGATTCCACGCTGAACCAGTCGATACGCTCGTCATCATGAAGCTTCTCGGTGATATTTCTGACTACATCCTCGACAAAGGCCGGATTGTCGTAAGCCTCCTCGGTCACATACTTCTCATCCTCGCGCTTTAAGAGCGGGAAGAGCTCGCATGAGGCGGAATGTTCGACCACATGAATCAACTCCTCCAGCCAGATAAATTCGTTGGCGCGCACGGTGAGAGTTACCACTGAACGCTGGTTGTGAGCGCCGCGTTCGGATATCTCTTTCGAGCAGGGACATAATGTGGTAACCGGCACTTCGACAGTAATCGCCGGTTTGATAGCATCCGAACCGTTGGCCACCGCCTCGATTGTGCAATTGTAATCGAGCATTGCGCTCTGGCCGGAAACCGGCGCTGTCTTCTCCACGAAATAGGGGAAGGTCAGTTCCAGATGAGCGGTTTTGGCTTTCAGCCTGGTTTTGATCTCATCCAAAATTCCCTTGATATTTCTAATATCGATTTCCCGGTGATGCTCGGTGAGCACCTCGACAAATCGGGACATATGCGTTCCCTTGAACTCGCGCGGCAAATCGACATAGAGATTTACGCTCGCAATCGTATGCTGAAGGTCCTTACGTCGATCGCGCAGGCTGATCGGATATTTAATATTCTTTATACCAACCCTGTCGATACTTATATTACGGTTGTCCTTACTGTTCTGCACATCTATCATTTAGCCATCTCCTCTTTCGGCAATTGCAATATTGTTCTCGGTTTCAAACAGTTTTATGCGCTGGAGTGTTCCGGAAGGCAGGTTGGAATCCAGCACCTCGAATATACGTTTAGCCAGGTTTTCGGCGGTAGGTATTATATCTCGGGTGAAGTCGACATCAACGCTGAAGTTTCTATGGTCGCATTTAGAGATTATATGATCGTTGATTATTTTCTTTAAATCTTTGAGGTTCATAATCATACCTGTCTTCGGGTCCAGCTCTCCGGCCACGGTTACTTCGAGCACATAATTATGCCCGTGCCCGTGAGGGTTTGAGCAGGGCCCGAAGATACGCATATTTTCCTCATCGGAAAAGTCCGGATTGTAGAGCCTGTGCCCGGCTGTGAAATGTGTCTTGCGTGTTATTGAGACTTTCATTTTCTATTTCCTGTCAGTTTTCGTGTCGAGCTTTCGGCCAGCTTGATTTTGTAAGCCATAATCCGTCCGGCCATCAGCGCGAAAAAGTATAGGTTAAACAATATTGCTATAATGTACAAAGCCAGCGCAGGGTTTCCGAAAACAAAGCAGATAAAAAAAACAAAAATATGTGTGCCGAAGCACAGGAGCGAATTCAAGGTCAGGAATATTTTATTGCGATACCATTCATTTTGATCGAAGCCGGGATAAATATCGACAATCGAAATCGAGAGGCGGTCTATTTGCCGAATCAGTATATCCTGCCAGCTATAGAGAAGACGGTAAAACAGGCGCAGTACTTTTACCGACTGACTGTCGGTTTCCCCGTTGCTATTTTCTTCCAGCTTAGCCTGCAGAGGTTTTTCGAGACTTTCGGCGTATTTCAGCTGATAGTAGTTAAAATATGAGCATTGGATAAACAGGCTGAACCAGGTTATGATTCCAAGTCCGATATAAATACTCTCGCCGTTTGCCAGAAAAGCCTTTATTGTTATGACTGCAATTACCATTGTCAGCACGAGCATGTCGCCCAGCGAATCCAGGAAGCGTCCGATACGGGTGGTCATACCCCGCAGACGTGCCAGCGATCCGTCGGAAGCATCGCAGACATCACGCAGATGCAAAAGTACCGCCGCTGTAACAAGTTTGCCGTACCAGAGAAACACGCTTGAGGCAAGGCCCAGTATTATAGCGGTTGAAAGCACTGCAAGCGGATTTAAGCGCAGATAATAGAATAGACGGATAGCGTAATGATAGTAAAATATCCAGAGAGTGGACAGATTGAAATACTTATCGCGGCCCTTGAATTTAGAGGCCTTTGACCAATCGATAGAGTCTGACATTTATTATTTACCAAAGAGTCTCAGATTTTCGCCAGATAACGGTGCGGATTCATCGGAAGCAAGATACAAAATTACCCCGGCCACATCATGTGGTTCAAGTCCGGGTTTGGAGGTCGCTCCGGTGGCGCGGTAATACATCTCGGTATCGACTCCGCCCGGAGATACCTGATTCACCCGAATATTCTTATCCTTCAACTCGACATCGAGAATCTCCGTAAGCCCCCAGAGTCCATACTTGGATATATCATACGCTCCAAAGCCCGCAAATTTCTGTAAGCCGAAGCACCCTGAAAGAGAGGAGATATTGACAATCGTACCGGCTCCGGACTTCTCCAGAAGTGGTATGGCATGTTTGCAGATTAAAAAAGGCGACCGCAGGTTCATATTGATAACCTTGTCAAAATTCTCTACGGATATCTCGTTAATTCGTCCTCCCTCGAATGTCCCCGCACAGTTGACCACTGAATCGAGGTGATCCGCATGATCAGAAATGAATTTGAAGAGTTCTTCGATCTCCGAGGATTTTCCAAGATCGGTCTGTTTGATATGAATCCTGGCGCCTTTCTGTTCCAAATTCTTCTTAAGCTCTTCCAGTTTTTCGAGTGAGCGTGCAGGACAGAAGATTTCGGCGCCTTGCTCGGCAAAAAGTTCGACAGTTGCTCTGCCGATGCCTTTGCTTGCCCCGGTCACAAGTGCGATTTTATTTTGCAGTTTCCCAGCCATAATTCTTTTAAGAAACAGCTTAAGAGACAAATATCAAGCGAAAAATCGAAATTCACTGCCAGACATCAGGCTGTTTAATATTCATCAGTGTAGAGCGTGAATGAAATCACACTTCCGTCAGAGCAATCATGGGAGTATATTTCATTAAAGACATCTTCCCGTTCCCAGCGCCGGTTCAATGCGATAATATATTCACACACAACATTCCCGGTTTCCATGGCTATAATACGCTCATCGTTATAGCTGCCCTGAATGAGTTCGCCGGAAATGTCCCACACCTCCAGACCCCAATCGGGATCATTAATGGTGGCCGAAGCATCGAAATAAGTTATCTGGTATGTATCCGGATCGAATGTGACTGTCATCGTGCCGGTCGGAGTGTAACCATCCACATACATGTCGATTTCGCCCGTGAAAGTGTTTCCGGTCGTTATGCCGGTGGCGGTCCACGCAAGATTGTGATCTTCCACAGTGTATGTATCCTCATCCGAATCGCGGAAATCCGCATCAACAAACACATTTATTACCGCCCGCACAATATTTACACTGGGAGCCTCGGAGACATCGATCCGCAGATAATACTGATATTCCGTAGGATAACCCATAGTCTCGGCTACAGTATTGACAACAACGGCATAGAGATCCCATCCATCCTGCTGAAGCCCGAGCACATTATCAACCGTAATACCGACGCCATCGCCGATAAATTCAACCGTTGAACCTTTTCGCTTGAAGAGAATCAGATGGATGCTGTCGACCAGAAGATTTTCATCATAGACCGAGAAGTTGAGCTGGTCTCCGTCCTCGAAATCGGGATTATTGAGAATAAATTTGAATACCCTGGTCTCGAGAGCCCTGGGTTTAAGGGGAAAGACAGCTGTCTGATTTTCATCGGAATCGATATCATACTCATGGAAGATTTTATTCAAAAGCCGCTGAGATATCTGACCGTCCAGATCATATATTTCTTCATTTATTAACTGCTTGATAAAAACAGGATACCATTGAGCATGGGACTGGCTTATTGCAGCCACATAATCGCCAAAAATCGTTTCCCAGGCATACAGGCCATGCTCTTTTCGTTCAGAATAAATGAAGGCGAGCACATTAGGACCGAAACGCTGATAGAGGAATTTAATCAGGGCACACATTCCCATACCATGATAATAGTGTTCATTCAACGAGCTGTAACTCGGCAAATGCAGCGAGTCGAGGATACAGGTAGAACTCATGAGAAATGACTCGGGCACATAAGCAGCCTGATTATAAGACATAAAGGATTTAAACCATTCGGCTCCGGCAAAATCGAGCCATGAAAGCGGCAACAGATCCCTTGAACTTCGGTTAAACATTGCAGCATGCAGAAGGTACAGCTCAGATCCGATATCTAACTTCATTTTGTTATAATCCGCCGAGCCCATATCCTGCTCACGGACCTCGATGGATGAATATTCTTTATTGGTGTAATAGTGGAAGTTTTTTCTGGGAATATAATTTGCAAAACTGCCGAACTCTTTTTCGCGGATGAGCACTTTTATGGGCAGTGTGCTGGCCTCGTCCGGATTAATGAAATACAGGCTATTCGGATTGATTAAGTTATAAAGGGCGCTCTCGAGAAATCCTTTTAACTGCATCGCGTTATCATGCAGAATGTGCGGGTACTGAATTTTAAAGTCTCCGGTAACGATTGTTTTGTAATCGCTGACACCCATTATATAAAGAATCAAATCCGCACCGTCAGCAAAGCTGTTCAGTTTGCCGCTGATTCTGGCATCGGGGCTTACAATCGGAACATCGCCCACCAGATATCCGGAGGAGTCGGAAGCTTCGAACAGGCTGTAGGCCAGGCCGGAGTCATCCTCCTCGGCACAATAATAGTTCTCGCCCAGGGCCAGAAAGCTTTCCTCATTCAAGCTCCCCGCGTACTTTAGCGAGAGATGTAAATCACCGTCGAAGTCCTCTGGCAGGCCCTCGAGCCTATAAGGCCGAGAGATACCGTTTTCCGCAAACGTTTTTTCAGTTTCTGATGAATAAAGTTTAATCTCGGTGGTCTGCTCCAGAATTCCCGAGGGGATTTCAATCGTTATATCCTCGGTTTCAAGAGCGCCGCCCGCGCTTCCAATAGATGTTGACGATACCAGGCTGTAATTATCGGTATCTGAAGGTCCCGAGGATTTCTTATTTGAGCAGCCTGCAACTATCAGGAACAAGCCCAAAATAATGATAATAAGCTTTTTCATTTTATCCTCCCGTATTCGGCATTCCCCCTCAGGCGAGCCCAATATAGTACGGTAAGCATTAAGTAAAATACATCATTTTTTAATTTAGTCAATTGTTTTGAGGCACCAAACGGGATCGTTAGCGGTTGACAGATACGCACATTTCTCGTAATTTCAGGGAATTAATCATTTGCCGAAAGGATTTTTTCATGAAACGCTTAAGCATCATTTTGATTATTCTCCTAACATCAATAACACTTAACGCCCAGGAGGAGTCCAAACCGTTTCTGAGATATCCGGCGTTGTCTCCCGACGGGCAGACTGTCTGCTTCTCATGCAAGGGCGATCTCTGGCTGGTATCTTCAGAGGGCGGTACGGCTGAACGTTTAACGGCACATCCGGCCGACGATATCATGCCCCAGTTCTCTCCTGACGGGCGGATGATTCTTTTTACTTCCGATAGATACGATAACCGCGATCTTTTTATGATACCGATAACAGGCGGTGAGCCCGAGAGGCTGACCTATTATACCGGTTCGGATTATGCCACCGGATGGACTCCCGACGGTGACAGTGTGATCTTCTATTCCTTCAGGCAGCTAAATTATGACGTCTTCAAGAAGTCGATACATGGGGGTACTCCGGTTGCCCTTACCGGCGGACATTGGAACAGCGAATACTCCGGCAAAATAACTCCCGACGGCAATAAGCTTATCTACAATAACGGCTCGGGACGTTATCGCTGGTGGAAGGCCAGCTTTGCCGGGAACACCAATAGCGATATCTGGATACTCGACCTGACCAAAAATGAATTTACGCTGGATCGGATAACCTCGGAGGACGGCCATGATCTCTGGCCGGTTTACGATCAGGCCAATGAAACTGTTTATTTCGTTGCCAATCGTGATAATTCGGTCGCCAACCTCTGGAAAAAGGACCTGAATACCGGCGGCGAGACACAGCTTACCGATTATGCCGATGACGGCGCCCAGTGGCTCAATTCCAATCCGCAGATGAATAAGATGGTTTTCACACAGAATTTCGATATCTGGTACTTCGATCCCTCCCAGGGCAGTCCGCGAATCGTTGATATCGAGCTTGCCGCAGACAATAAGACCAATCCGGTCAAGCAGATGACCTTCAAGGGCGATATTCAGGAGTATGATATCTCCCCCGACGATAAGCTGGCAGCGCTTATAATCCGGGGCGAGTTGTTTCTTATCCCGACAGAAGAGCCGAAGTTCGCCCGCAGATTAACCAGCACCCCGCAGAGAGAAAAGCATCCCTGCTTCGGCCCGGACTCGAAAACTATATATTTTGCTTCCGACAGAAACGAAAACTATGATATCTACTCCTATGATCTGGTCGAAAAAAGCGAAACCCGCATAACCTCCACCCCTGAGAACGAAACCAAACCGTTATGCTCGCCCGACGGCGCAAAGCTGGTTTACTACAGAGGATTGGATAAGGTGGTTCTCTATGATCTGGAAGAGGGTGTCGAATCGGATACTGTTGACGGTATGTTTATAGACCTCGCGATTGAGCCGCATGTGGAATATGATTTTTCACCCGATTCACGCTACCTTACTCTTACAGTAGCGGGCGAAACCTATGAGACAAATATTTACATTACCGATTTTGATTCGGAGCCGGTCAATGTCTCCCATTATACGGACATGTGCTATCGCCCCAGATTTTCCAGAGACGGCGAGCTGGTATATTTCTCGCGCTGGAGCCGTGATGATGTGACCTCGACTTTTAAAATCGACCTTGCTCACGATCCGATCGAATTCGAGGAGGACAGGATCGACTCGCTTCTGATGGATGAAAAGGAAGAAGAGAAAGATGATGATGATGAAGACGAGGAGAAAGCCGAACCCACGAAAATAGATTTCGAGGATATTCATAAGCGAGTGGAAAAGGCGATTGCAATAAATGCGGCTACAAATTATCCGGTAATAACCGAGGACGGCGAGACGATTGTTTTCGTCGCCAGTGTTATGGGCAAGCCGGAAATCTGGTCGGCCAAACTGGAGGAGGACGATCCCGATCTGACACAATTGACTCACTCCGGCAAATCCAAGAGCGATCTTAAGCTTTCGGAGGATTCCAAACATGTTTTCTTCCTCGAGGGCGGTAATCTCAAGAAGCTGAACCTTAAAGATAAAAAGGTAGAGAATCTCGGATTCACCGCAGAGATGGATGTTGTAGTAGACAAGGAAAACCGCCAGAAATTTCATGAGACCTGGTGGATGTTCGATGAATATTATTACGATCCCGACCTGCATGGCGTGGACTGGGATAAGATTCGCGCCAAATACAGCCCGCTGGTAGACGAGGCCGAGACCGAGGACGAGTTCCGTCAGATCATACTGGAGATGATGGGCGATCTGGGCTCGTCGCATATTTATATCTATCCGCGCAGCGGAGGCGGTGTGAAGAAAGAGCATTCAACTGCCTGGTACGGATTTTTCTTGGATCAGGATGAGCTGGATGAAAACGGTTTGTATCGGGTCAGCCAGGTACTCCCGAATTCAGCCGCTGCTCTGGCCGAAAGACCGCTCGAGCCGGGCGATTATATCCTGGCTGCGAACGGCGTAACGCTTAACCGCGAGACAAATATCTACCCTCTGATGAACGGGCAAATCGACAAGAAAACGATCTTTACGGTTTCCAAAAGTCCGGACGGCAGGCGTTATGATGTGGCTGTGAAAGGCGGCGGATTTGGCGAAGTGCGCGACATGGCCTATGATTACTGGGTACAGGAACGCCGCCGTATGGTGGATTCACTTTCCAACGGAAGGCTGGCCTATCTCCATATCCGCCGCATGTATCCCAGTGCGCTCGAGAAATTCAAGCTGGAAATCGTAAATGAGACCAGAGATAAAGAGGGCGTGGTCCTGGATGTGCGCTTTAACGGCGGCGGCAATATCGCCGTACATCTGCTGGGCATACTGATAAAGGAGCCGTACATATATCGTAATTTCGCCGGATATCCGGTTACCTCGGAGAACAAAATGCGCAGTAAAGCGCTCGAGAAACCGAGTATTCTGCTTATCAATAACGGCTCCGGCTCCAATTCGGAGATTTTTGCCGAGGGCTACCGCAAACTCGGACTGGGCAAGATTGTCGGTGTGCGCACCTCCGGCGGCGTTATCGGGACTGCGTCTTATTATCTGATCGACGGCACACGAATCCGCCGGCCCTCATGGGGATGTTACACGACCGATATGGAAAATCTGGAACTGGTTCCGCGCTATCCCGATATCACGGTTGAAAATCTGCTGACCGATGTTATGAAGGGAGGCGATCCGCAGTTGGAACGTGCGGTTAAAGAGCTTCTGAATCAAATTGGAGAGAAAACGGAATAGTAATTCCGAAAGATAATTACCATCTTGAGAACGAGGATAGATTCGGACTTACGAATGTGTCCTCGTTTTCTTTTGAGGTGTCCTCAATTTCATCCTGAAAACTGGGACGATACCATTTTTGAACTTCCTGATGAGTGGACAGTATAAATCCGAGCTCTTCCAAAAGGTCGACAGTGCTGGTCACCGACGGCCCGCGATTGAGCGAACGCCGCCAGCTCCCCTCCTTGCCGAGAGAGAGATAGGTCGAGAGAACGGCCCAGATCTTATTGTCGATAAAAAGCGGTACGGCAATGTAAACCAGCCCCGAGGGAGATGTTTCGGTATAGACTCTTCCCTTATCGACCGCCATCAGACAGATATCCTTTATCATATCCGAAAGATATTTTTCGGTCTCCTCGGATTCGTCGGGTTCTGTCTTACGTCCCCAGTGATTCACCTCGTTTTCAGAAAGATAATAGAGATAGACTCCCCAGGGCAGATCGGATGAGTACTTTTTAATGGTTGTCTCAATCGCCTCGCTGCATTTGCTCATCTAAAACAAGTCTCCATCATTAGGCGGTGGCTGCCGCTATCATTAATTTCTAATTAATATGTCGACCGGTTTCGAAGGAATATAAGCAGCTCTTGAATAATTGCTCACATAACGGGCAGAAGCCTGTGCGGGGCTGTTCTATTTTTGAATATCTTTATTGATTTTTTGGGGATGTTTACCGAATGCACAGGGCGTTTCATCTTTGCCGCGGGTAAGACAGAAAATATCCTGAATTCTGAGGGGCTCACCTATTTTAAAGCCCTGACCGTACTTAACCCCCACCATCGCCCCGAAAGATCTCGCTTTGGTCTCAAGCGACCACAAATAATCTCTGGATTTCTCGGGATTCATGAATTGTGAGGCATGAGCCTTAAGCGCATCCATCCAGCGCTCATACTGATCGGAAATATCCACCACAAAGGTGGGCGGCTCCTCGACCGGTAGGAAATAATGGAAGAGCGCTTTGACTTTATGAATTTCACCCTGAAGCGGCAGTTTTTTAAAAGTGGCATAATAGATGGAATTGGTGACTATTTTGCCGGCAGCCAGATGGTCGGGATGCGACTGCCGTTTACCGTGCCCCCCGCTCATCCAGGGCGCCAGCACGATATCCGGCCGGTATTTGCGCAGTATCGCGGCCAGCTCGTAGCGGTACTCGGGACGGTCCACCAGTTTGGTATCACCCCAGTCCAGCGTTTCCAGCAGACTGGTGCGCATTATTTCCGCCGCCTTTTTGGCCTCCTGCGATCTGATCTCGGGAGTGCCCCCCGTGCCCATCTCGCCCTGAGTAAGATAGATAATTCCGGTGCGGTAGCCCATCTCGGCCAGCTTAATCAGCACGCCGCCGGTGCCGACTTCGACATCGTCCGGATGCGCCCCGATCGAAAGTATATCATATTTTTCAGCCATATAAAAAAAAGATGCTGCCCTTAACGGGCAGCATCTGCAAATGTATTAAAGCCTACATATCCTCTTCTAAGTAACGCGAGTGGAACTTGAGTATTTCCACCAGCCTGTCATACACGAAACGCTGGTTGAAGGCGGAATAACCTTCGTACCCGGAATAGCTGTCGTAGCTATAATTGATTCCGTTATTATCCAGCATCATGCGCACATCCTCAGCCATATGATGGAACAGGAACTGATTTGTGTCGCTGACCTCGATATAAACCTCAATAGAGTCGAAAACCCCGGCATTCTGCGTGAGAACATCATCCAAACCGTTAGTATGCCACTTATCATAAATCGGCTGATAGATATTGCCGTTATAGTCGAAGGGCAAGTCGATACCGTAGAATGTAACGAATGTCGTGGAATCCTCATAGCCCGGCTCTCCTTCCTCTGGATGCGGGCTGAAGGCCTGCGCCAGCGAGAAGAACAGCAGGGTATACGGCTTTTCGGTCAACAGGTTGGTTGTATCCATATCCTGATAATCATCGGGACTTATGGGAGTACTCAAACCCTGTTCCTCGAGCATCATCGGGATTAAATCCTCGATATGCTGGAAACTTCCGGCCGGGTTGGATGCGGAAACCGAGGAGAAGACACCTGGATATTTGGCCGCAATCTTAAGCGCGCCGTAACCGCCCATGCCAAAGCCGCCGATCCCGCGGGATTCGCGATTGTCGATAATACGAAGCTGATCGGCCAGTGTTACCTCTATAAAATCGAGCCACTGCTCGGCAACCATAGTCTCGAACCAGCCGAAGAACTCGTTATTCACATACCAGGACCCGCCGTACGGCGTCGAAGCATCGATAGAAGCGATATAGAATTCATTGATCTCTTCTTCATAAATCAGGCTGTCCGCGATCCGATGTACCATTTTAGTAAAATAGTAGTTTTCATCTCCCTCGAAATCATGAAGCAGGTAAAGTATGGGATAGGGCGTGCTCTGAATTCTGAATGAGGGAGGAGTGTATATCTTGGAAATGAAGTTCTTGCTTTCTGTGAAGTTAAAGAACTCCCATCCGGCGTGATTTTCGATTGCCGAGTATGCACGCGGGTAGGTGAACACACCGTCATTCTTGAGACCTTCACGCTCATTGATTTTCGGAAAATCGGCCGGATTCTCTCGCTCCGAACATCCGATCAGAATCAACGCGACCAGAATAAATCCTATATATAAAATCTTTGATTTCTTCATTATTCACAACCTCCTAAAACCTGACGGTGAACCCGATTGAGGTGACAGCGGTAAAGTCTTTATATGTGCCGGCATGATTATCGAAAATACCATCCTCGTTATCATCGACCAGATCCGAGACAGTAGTTTCGGGGGTGATAATCAATGAAGCTGCGCCGTAGAATTCAACTATACCGACATAAAGGGAAGCCCCGCCGGAGAGATGATGGCGGTCGGAGGGATTGTCATAAATCACCCTGGCGCCCTCCTCGGCAATGGGAGTCTGCTCGAAGCTGTAGCCGCCTCTCAATTTATATCTTTCATGCGGTTGTCCCTCGATTCCGACTGAGATCCGGAAAGCGTCATCCCATTCTTCCGGCATATCCGTCGGTGAAAGATAACCGTTGATAAAGGAGAACTCTGTCAAACCGGTAGTCCGGGTAACATCGAATTCGATGCCCTCATACTCCGACCACATAGTGTAAACGAAATCGGCCGAAAGCATCACTCTTTCGGTGGCCTGATAAGACAGGCCGAATCCGAATTCAGAGGGGATCACCCAGTCCGCGTCGGCCTCATGATTGGCGGTATAAATCTCGCCTTTGAAAAGCTGCTTGGCCGGATTGGCGGTATCAGCCAGAGTCTCCATATGACGGTTGCCCGGAGAATAAAGAGTGGCATCGGCATCACCCGAAAGATCGATTGTGGTCTTGGACTGATAAGATGCGCCGACTTTAAGTTTCTCGGTAGCCTGGTAAAGCAAACCGGCATTAAAACCGAATCCCCATCCGCTGGCATCATACTTTGTCATGGTAACCAGATTTTCGTAAGGACGGGAGGAGAATGATTCCGGCAGAGTGTTGGGCTGAAGTATTATCTCACTTCGGTTATAAGAGCCCTTCCTGATCGAGAGTCCCACACCCAGCGACATCTTGTCCTCGATCAACTCCGCCGCGATGGTCGGGTGAAAATCGATAATGTCGACATTAAATTCATGTGTGATATCCGGGAACGGCACCAGGGGTTCTATAACCGGCAGCTCGAATGAATCGACCACATACTGGTTGTAGACCGGGCTCAGCCGAAATATGTCCCATTCAACATCGTGATCATACGGCTGAAAGACACCGAATCCGGCATTGACATTCTCGAATATCGGAAGAACGAAGGCGGCGGCTACAAACGGGGTATAGGGAATCTTGTCCTCGGAGACCCGTTCCTCGCCGTCATAGTACCCAAACGAATAACCGTTTAAGGTCATCTCGGGGGTAAACTCCGGTCGATAGCTATAGAGATCAATTCCAAAGGCTATCTCATGCTGGTAAAGGTTGGACAGGCCTGCGGGGTTATAATACATTGCGCTCCAGTCGTCGGCTACCGCTCTGAAGGCTCCACCCATCGAGAGCGCTTTCATACCGACTCCGGAGACATTATAACCGCCTGCCACTGCCTCACCGGAAAATAACAGAATCAGGAGTATCAGGATGATTGTGTTAAAAATTCGCATGGTTTCTACTATCTCCAGTTAAATAAATTAATTTCCCAATAAATAGCATCCATCATTGCTTAAGTCGTTGCCAAACAAATTCTTTCTATGCGAAAAAGTAAAAATCAAAACTATATTATAATCCCATCTTTGTCAACACTTTTTTGGCCTTTTGATCTCCTCATAATTCTTGCCATCAGATGTACAGACGCTTATATTTACAGAATGTCCAAAACAGGATTTTCACTTTTTTCTAATACAATTCGCAGAAATGATTTGGACTCGAAACTTTATTTATAGATTGGTGTTTAATCTCACCTGAAAGATTAGGGAATGGAAAAGAAAATAACAATACAGGGTGCTCGTCAGCACAACCTTAAAAACATAGATTTACAGCTTCCCCGCGACCGTCTGGTGGTCATCACCGGGCTTTCCGGATCGGGAAAGTCCTCTCTGGCCTTCGATACTATCTATGCCGAGGGCCAGAGGCGCTATGTGGAGTCGCTTTCGGCCTATGCGCGCCAGTTTCTGGGGATTATGGATAAGCCGGATGTCGATTTTATCGACGGTTTATCGCCGGCAATCTCCATCGAACAGCGCACCTCGGCCAAAAATCCGCGCTCAACGGTGGGGACCGTGACCGAAATCTACGACTACCTCCGTCTTCTATTCGCACGAATCGGCGCGCCACACTGCTTTAACTGCGGCAAACCGATTGCCCAGCAGACCTCCTCGCAGATGGTGGACCAGATTATGGAGCTGCCGGAGGGCACAAGATTGCAGCTTTTGGCCCCGTTGGTGCGAGGACGCAAGGGCGAGCACAAGGATATAGTTGAAAAAGCCGGGAAAGAGGGCTTTGTACGGATTCGTATCGACGACGAGGTTTATCCTATCGATGACGCCCCGGATATGGAGAAAAACAAGAAGCACGATATAGAAATCGTGGTCGACAGACTGGTTTTGTCGCAGAAAGTCCGCCGGCGTCTGGCAGATTCGGTCGAAATCGCCCTGAA
>WJIM01000418.1 GCA_014730285.1 Candidatus Zixiibacteriota bacterium | reverse complement strand
GATTATAGATCGCCGAAATATCAGGCTGACGCCAAGAAAGACAACTCGGACAAAAAATTCGCAAAAAGCGAGAAGAAGGCAGACAAGAAATCCGACAAAAAAACAGCCTGAGTTCGATAGAGTATTTGATGAAAAAAATCCCATCTTTTCGAAGATGGGATATTTTTTGTTTGTAGCACATATATAATCTAATCTGAGCTATAGTGATATATTCCCTCCGGGCCTACCGCCCACACATCGGACCCAGAACTACCCCAAACATCAAAAAATCTTACAGATGCGTTGCTGTTCATTTTTATCCACTTTGATCCATCATAATGCAGAATGACACCATTGTCTCCGACAGCAAAAACATCATTATTAGATGCCCCCCAAACAGCATATAGAAAATCATTTGTGCCAGAGTCCATATTCCTCCATTCCGCGCCATCAAAATGCAGAATACTCCCACTTTTCCCCACCACATATATATCATCTGGTGATGATCCCCAAATTCCTGAAAAAGATCCTGGAGACTCCACCTGCAATTCCGACAACTCCGAGCCATTATAATGAAAAATCCGACCTTCCCTCGTTACAGCAAATACATTTTCACTTGAAATGCCCCATACATCAAGAATCGATTCATATCCTTCATACAAAAGCTTCCAAGCATTACCATCATAATGAAAGAGCGTTCCCCATCCACCTATGAATAGGTCTTTTTCCGATCCAACCCATATACAATAATTCTGAGCTAAGGCTTCATGATTAATTGCCTGCCAGAATGAGCCGTCGTACCTCAATACGCTCAAAATTCCAACCACATAGATTAATCCGTCAGAAGTTCCGCATATATCATTTACACTAAATCCAAAAGTGGGATCAGTAATTCTTTTCCATTTATAACCATTAAAATGCGAAATCTTGTTCCAACCCACTGAGTAAACATTATCCCAGGATGTTCCCCAAACTGCCTTTGCAGAGGCGGGACTCATGTTAAAAACTTCTTCCCATGAAATTCTGTTATATCTTAAAATCACACCTTCCCAGCCTGCAGTGTAGATCACACTTGGAGAATTTCCCCATATCGCATAAATAGGGGCAAAACTATCCGTTTTCATCTCTGACCAAAAAAGACCATTATAGTGGAAGGCTACGCCCCCATGTCCCACAAGAAAAATATCATCAGAAGAAGCTACCCATAAATCATGAAAATGCTCTTCAAAATCAGCTGCCATCACACTCCAGCTTTCCCCGTCGTAGCGATACAGCGCATCATCATCAATCAGCAAATATACATCATTCGCCGCTACACCATGTATTCTATTAATACTGGAAGAAATTCCAGCATCAATCTCTCTCCAGGATGTACCATCAAAGTGTATAATTAATCCCGAATCTCCTACGGCATAGATATTGGAATCGGAGCTACCCCAAATATCATTAAGATCATAGGAAGTTTCAAATTCAATCTGGCTCCATAAACCGCTTTGGTCTTCCAAAACTGTACATTTATCACCCACAGCCCAAAGCTTTCCATTTGGCGATAACCATACAGCATTGAGGTCTTCATATGTAACGCTGTTATCCTTTAGCCATTCATTTCCAAGATAACGGAGAATAAGGCCAGAGTCACCTACGGCGTAAGCGCTGCCATCTTCATCCGCGATTATGCAATTTAATCCTTTGGATGTTTCTGATTCCATATTCATCCATTTGTCACCATTATAATGCATTATAGCTCCGGCATCCCCCACGACAAATATGTTATCCGTCGATGTCCCTGAAATTCCGCGAAATGTCGTGTGCATCAAATATGGTTTCCATGACAAGCTATCACCCTCTTCCGGGCCAACTCCGGAATTGGAGCACGATTGCAGTGAAAAGATCAGAATCGCAGTGAATAGAAGTAAAAACTGAAGCTTGGTTTTGGAAGACACTCATTCCTCCCATTATTAATGTGGTCTTTTCTATCAATACAGAGACAGCAGTTAAATATTCCCATGAAGCTGATTAAACTCCTTTTAATTTCCCCCTGGGCCTGTGCTGTAAGCCTCTGTACCGTCATGCAGACGCGCCGGTTTGCGGACATTACCCTGATACTCGGCATCTCCAAAGGCCAGTATCGGATAAAATATAAATCCAAGAAATATCATCCCCACACCAAAGGCTGTCGACTTTCCGAATTTCTTTGCCATTTCGATTGTAACAATAATCTCAACTATAATATTTGCAAGGGGTACAAAATACCATATCAGCCACCATCCCGGTTTATCGGCAATCATAAGATGCAGGTATATATTATAGAACGGGACCAATGCGCCCCATCCCGGCTCACCGGCTTTCTCGTTGATCTTCCATGCCACCGCCGCGTAGAAAATCATAATTGCGATCATGAATATAAATGAAAAGACAATCGCGCCGCTGCTGCCGTCTTCCATATTTCCCTCCCCGATAGATAATTGATTATATGTAGCTTAATGCATAATAGAGATTTTCATAGAAAAAGCAATCACTTTCTACTTCGAGGAGAAATAGGCAACAATCTTATCCGCATCGGATTTTCCGATATTCGGGGCTTCTACTATCTGCTCGGCGTTAAGCTCCTTGATCTTTTTAACCGAACCGAAATGCTTAAGCAATGTCTCTGACTTCTTCGGACCTATACCGGGGATTTTCTGAAGCTCGGTGCCTATGATGCGTTTGCCTCTGAGTTTGCGGTTATATTCGATTGCAAAGCGATGAGCTTCGTTGCGCAGCCTTTGAATCAGCCTGAGTGAGGGGGACGCCTTGGGAATCATGACGCTTTCACTCTGGCCGGGAAGGAAGACCTCCTCCAGACGTTTGGCCAGTCCAATCACTTGCTGATCTTTTATATCCAACGCCTTTAATGCGTCCAGCCCCGCCGAAAGCTGCCCCTTGCCGCCGTCTATGACCAGAAGGTCGGGCTTATCACGATCCTCGGTCTTAAGGCGCCTGTAGTACCTGAAGACAATCTCCCGAAGCGAAGCATAATCATCCTGCCCTCGCACGGATTTGATTTTGAAATGACGGTACTCCGATTTTTTCGGCTTGCCCTTGTCAAAGAATACGAGCGATCCGACCTTATCATCCTGGCCGAGATTGGAGATATCGAATGCGGCCATAGTAACCGGTGTTTTCTCCAGGCGTAAATCCTGCTGAAGACACATCAAGACCTCGGGAATCCTCTCTTTATATTGCTGCTTCTGAATTAGAAGCTCGTTTAAAAGCAACTGAGCATTGGACTGCGCCATTCCCACCAGCTTGAGCTTCTCCCCTTTTTGGGGCACAAATATCTTCACATGCCTATCGATCTTGCTTGAGAGCCATTTTTCCAGAAGCTCCTTCTCTTCAACATCATGCGATAAATAGATTTCGGTAGGAAGGGAGCTGTTGTGCATATAATGCTGTTTCAAAAAGCCCTCGGCGATTTCAGTGTCAGTATTTTCAGGCCTGATCTTCATATAGAAATGCTGCCGTCCAATCAGCACGCCCTCGCGAATCTGCAGAACCACAAAGGCGGCATCGGCGGCCGACCGTGCAAAAGCCGCGATATCACGATCCACCCAGCGGTCGGCCATCACCCGCTGTCTCTGGCGCATGGATTCAATGCCATCGATAACATCCCGCACCTTGGCCGCCTCCTCGAACTCCATCTCATCGGAAAGATTCCGCATACGCTCTCGAAGCTGATCGACCAATTCACCCGAGCGTCCCGAAAGAAGCATGAGGACTTCATCGACACGTTTGCGGTAATCCACTTCCGATATCAACTCCTCGCACGGTCCGGGGCAGCGTTTAATATGATATTCAAGGCATAGCTTTACTTTCTTATCGGGAAGCCGGTAGTTACAAGTGCGGATATTAAAGTGCTTGAAAATAAAGCGAAGGGTTTTTCTCATCTTCAAGGCTTCCGTATACGGTCCGAAATAGCGCGCTTTGTCTTTCTTGAGCCTGCGCACAACTAACACGCGCGGAAAGGGCTCATCCACAGTAACCTTCAAATACGGAAAGCGCTTATCATCCTTGAGGTTGACATTGTATATCGGACGATGTTCCTTGACCAGATTAGATTCCAGGATCAACGCCTCGATTTCCGAATCTGTGACATAGAATTCGAAATCGCGGATTTTGGATACCAATGCCTCGGTCTTGGGATCGGTGGGACGGCCTTTCTGGAAATATGTCCTGACCCGGTTTTTGAGATTGCGCGCCTTGCCGATATAGATAATCTTACCCCGCGCGTTCTTCATCAGGTAAACGCCGGGACGGTCGGGTAGATTTTTAAGTTTTACAGCAAGTTCGTCTAAAGCTTCACTCATTTTTTACTTTTAATCGAGTAAATATATGTCAGTATCAGAAAATATACGGTTGGAATCCAATGAATGAAGACTAAAAGCAGATTTATTTTATTGGGTGGTACCAGGAGTTTCGCGAAATAGGACTGCCAGGCCAGATGTGTCAGGTAAAATCCGATCAGATACGGAATATAATAAATCAGGCCGATTGCCACCGGCTTACCGATATCGTCCCCCGGTTTGACTGACTTGGCGACATAGGCGCCAACAAAGAGCAGTATCGCCAGAAACTGCGATAGAATCGGTACTCGTGAATAGGCCGAAATCTGATCCGCAAGTGCGGCATTGTAAAGATTCGAGGTGGCAGGGAGAATCAGGTTGATCGAGGCCTCGTCGAGGACAAATATCATTATCTGCAGCACGAATATAATCAATGCATAGGAGGCTGAGCTTAGAAGCAGGCGCTGAAATGCCAGAGTCATGGCCGACTTGCGCATGGTCATATAAACAAGAAAAGCCGGATAGGGCGCCAACACCAGGGCATAGAAAACCTGCTCGAGTATCGATTTCTCGGGAATCAAATCGCCGAAGGGCATTATAATTCCGGTAAAATACAGAAGCGCAAACAGCCCGCCCGCCCATAAGATCAGAATTATCCAGAATATCGATCGTGCGTTCATAACAAATTCATTTTACTTAACGAAATACGCGTCTTGTGCCCTTATAATTCTGACGGTAATAATCATCGGTAATTTCGGAAATCACCACGCCTCGCGACTTAGAGGCATGCACGAACTTGTCGTTGCCGACATAGATACCCACATGCGAAACCGGAGTACCATCAAATGTAAAGAACACCAGGTCGCCGTAATTTATATTTCTATAATCCACCTTTTTCAGATTCCGGTACAGTTTATCGGTATTGGCCGGAAGACGGGTTCCGTTGTAATCGCGATAAACCACGTACACCAGCCCTGAGCAATCCAGGCCCAGCTTTCCGGTGCCGCCGCTCTTGTACGGGGTGCGAAGATATCCGGCAATTATTTTGCCCATGCGACCTTTGTCGACATTGCCTGAATTATCTTCTACAACACCTCCATCCTGATCCTCACCAACCGGCAGATCTTTGTTTTGTTCGCCCGAAAAGCGCACAGCCGGTTGACATGCAAATAAAAACGATAATGCAATGATTACAAAAATTTTCATACATCAGCCTCCGGTTTATATTATTAAGGCTGAATATGATTGGCAACTAAAATTTTAAGATTAAGGAGATGTAAGAAGCCGATTTGCCTATTTCAGTTTGGGATAGGCCAGATCAAAACGCCACTTGTAGTAAGCTCGGGTAGCCAGCAGGCTGCCGCCGGCTATTATCGCAAAGATCGGGAAATAGATGCAGGCCATTATCATCAAAAGCAAAATCGCAGCCTGGGTGGCAGTCACCGAGTCGGAAATTTTCTGTGAACTGTAGGCTTTGATAAACAGAATCGAGGAAAGCCCGGCGGCTATTAAGAAGGCATAATCGCCCGCCATAAACGCAAACAGAATCGCAAATACCAGGCGTGCCAAGGCCGAGGCCTGACAGTGCTGGACTGTCCAGATCACACCGTATGTTTTCTTGCCGACCTTTTTGTCGCCTTCACGATCCGGCAGAGTGGTATTGAAATATATAGCGCCCACCGCCAGCATATAGGGCAGTGATTTCAGCACCGCTTCCATGCTGATAGAGCCCTCGAAAAAGGCCCATCCGATCAAAAACGGCGCCATACCGCATCCGAACATATTCGACCAGAGCGCTTTGCCTGCTCGGCCCTTGTAATTGACCTTGGGATGAGAATACAATATGCCGAGTGCCGCCACTATCAGGAACAAGACTCCCAGGGTGATATTGATAAAAAACGCCCCCACAACCGACACGGCATTCAAGACCGTAACCAGAACATAGGCGGAACTAAATGAGATTATTCTATCAGTAAGGAAGAACAGCTTTTTGTTCTGTCTGTCCGATTCGACGTCATAAATCTGGTTATATATATATGTCGCGCCGTAAAGAAGCCCGGTCAGGAGCAGCATCAGGAGGATATCGGGCAGGACAGCCTGAATGTCGGCGACACTCAGAGGGCCGGCCATCTCGCGCACATCAGCAGCCCTGACTCCCAGGATTGCAATCGTCCAGACAGGCAGAATCAGCATCGGTCGCAGGAAGAAAATATGATCAAGGAGCTTTTTCATTCTTTAATCCGTCTTTCAATTCTTCTTATAAAATCGATTTAATGCTCAAAGTCAATCGCTATTTTTTACGGCTCAATCGGCCAGTTCTGCTGTTTATAGGCCATCTCCCAGAACATATATTCCCACAACGAAGAATAATCGAATATCCTCTGCAGTTTTTCCGCCCCTGTATCCGATATGCCCTCAGCCAGGCGATTAAACTCGGATTTAAGCCATTCATTTAAATCCCAGAACTCCTGCGAGGAGTAAGTTTCGATCCATTGCCGGTAATGCCTGTCATCGGGAAGCCCCTTCTCCTTCAGACGATGAGCTATTTCCACATATCCCCAGCTGCACGGCAGTAACACTGTTATGACCTCGGCCGT
>WJIM01000417.1 GCA_014730285.1 Candidatus Zixiibacteriota bacterium | reverse complement strand
TTGCAAAGGTGGACCCGGTAAAAATTTATTTTCATGCAAGTTCCACATCTTGGCCATGATTGCAAAGACGGACGCGAGGACAAGACGGTTCGGTCTATGATAGGGCTCAAACAGGAGGTGCCCTATGATCAAAAAACAACTGCTGCGGACCGATCGGGTCCGAAAAATCAACGGCAGCTTCGGTTTTATCCCTCACCGGTTTTTAACCGACGGCTTTCTTGGCTCCCTTAGTCCTTATGAACTCCTGCTTTATTTTTTTCTCATTCTCGTATCGGACAAAAACGGACTGTCGTTTTACAAGGAAACCACGATCAGCCAATTGCTTCATATGCAAACGACGATGGTAACCAAAGCCCGGCGCGCTTTGGTCGAAAAAGAGTTGATCGCCTATGACGGCACACTGTTCCAGGTGCTCGAGCTGCCGGAAAAACCTTTGTAAAAGGAGATAAGCTAATGATCGACAGACATCTTGTATTCGAGATCCATCGCCTCAGCCGGATGGGATTTTCCGAGCGCCAAATTGCCAGAGAACTCCGCATTGACCGGCAGAGCGTGTCCAAGTATCTTCAAAATCCGGACCCCGCACCAGCCAGGCGCGCTGGCAGACCCTCAAAACTCGACCCCTACCGGGACATCATCGAGCAAATTGTTGCTGATTATCCTGCCATAAAGGCACCGGCCGTTTTGCAGTACCTGCAGCAAAAAGGCTTTGACGGCCGGGTCACCATTGTCCGCGATTACTTGCACACCCTGAGACGGGCCGCCCAGAGACGGGCTTACTGTCGATTTGAAAGCGGACCGGGCCGGCAGATGCAGGTGGACTGGGGGCATTTTTGGAGTCTGGAATACGGCCGGACCAAGCGCAAGCTATATGCCCTGGTGGTCCTTGAATGTCATAGCCGGATGCTGCATGTGACATTTACTCACAGCCAGTGCCAGGCGGATTTGCATCAGGGACTGCTGGCCGCATTTACTTTTTTGGGTGGCACATGTGCCCAACTGGTGGTCGATAATATGTTGACCGCTGTCACCGAACGCGTCGGGGCCCTGGTACGGTTTAACGCCGCCTTTCTTGATTTTTTGCGGCCCTTTCATATCACGCCGGTGCCCTGCAATATCCGATCCCCCCATGAAAAAGGAAAGGTGGAAAATTCTGTCAAATACCTTCGCACCAGCTTCTGGCCGCTGCGCCAGTTTAAAGATCTGGCCGACGTGCAGAACCAGATCGATCACTGGCGCGACACCGTGGCCAATACCCGGGTGCATCAAACCACCAAAGAGGTCCCCAAAGAGCGGTTCTGCCCGGACAGGCTAAGGCCTTTGCCGGATCATCTGCCCGATTGCCGGCAGGCGGCAACGGTATTGGTGCACAAGGACTTTGCCGTCCGCTTTGACGGCAATGCCTATAGCGTGCCCCCGTGGGCGATAGGCAAAAAGATAACCGTCAAGGCCGATACCCAACGGATCTGGTGCTATGACAAGGACCGGCTGATTGCCACGCATTTTCGATCCTGGCACCGCGGCGGGCGCATCGAGTTGCCCGCCCATGCCGAGCAGGTAAAGAAACTCAAAAACCGGATATACCAGGATCGGTTGATCCGGGTGTTTTTATCCCTGGGCCCGATTGCGGCCGATTATCTGGAGCAACTCGAAAATGCCCGTCAGCCCATGAAAAAGACCGTAACCCGGTTATTGAAATTGCGGGATGTCTATGGAGAGGTCATTGTTTTATCGGCTGTTAAAAAAGCAGCCGACAGAAAACTCTATGGTGCTGAGTATGTTGAAAACATCGTCTATCAGGAAATTGCGCCGCAAAAACACTATGATCCGGTCCGATTGAAAAATCCGGACTTAAACCGGATCTGTCTGGAATCGCCATGTCTTGAAGACTATGATGCCATTGCCGTAAAGCAAAGGAGAAATCATGACGGAAAAGGTGAAGGGCAAGTTTAAGGCGCTTCGGCTTAAAAACTGCGCGGCTTGCATCGACGATGTGATCGAAGCCGCCGCCGGGCAGAACTTATCGCCCTTGCAAGCCATTGACCGGCTATTGGATGTCGAACTCGAAGCCCGGCAACAGGCCAGAATCACATTGCGATACCGGCAGTCGAAGCTTACGGAAAAACCCACCATCGAGCAGTTCGATTTTGGACATCATGAATCGCGCAAAAATAAGCGCAACCTCATCCTGGGCCTGATGGATTTGGGATTTATCGATCAGAAAAAAGACATCATCCTGATCGGCAATCCGGGTGTGGGCAAAAGCTTTTTGGCCAAGTGCGTCGCCTATGCTGCCACTCAAACCGGCATCAAGACGCTGTTTACATCCTCCATGGATATGATCAACCAGCTCGTTGCCGCCGAGGCCGATCACTCTCTGGTTAAAAGGCTCCATTATTATCAATCCCAGGATTTGCTGGTATGTGACGAGCTCGGTTATCTTCCGCTGGGCAAACAGGGATCGAATCTGTTCTTCCAGGTCATCAGCGCGCGGCATGAAAAAAAATCCACCGTGATTACCACCAATCTGCCGTTTGCCAAATGGGCCGACATTTTCGATGGCACCACTGTGGCCACTGCGATTGCCGACCGTCTCGTCTACAACTCGGAAATCCTGATACTCGAAGGTAAAAGCTATCGGAAGCGACTGAAATCCGGAGAGTAAAAAGAGAGACCCCGGCTCTCGAACTGGTAATATTTTTTGTTGCGCTGAGAGCGTATATGGTGGAAGTGTTGCCAGACTATGCCCTGGCTGATTTTTGAACCGGTGTTTTTGGCTGGTTTTTCAGCCGGTGGTTCCAGGATGCCTGCCGATCCTATCCGCACCTGCATAAAAAGGATCGCGTATTCAGCTTGATCAGCATAATATCCAACTGCCGGGTCTGCCCAATCATCTATCATGTGTTTGAACGAGTAAAAATGGAACTGGCGACCCGGGAGCAAGACGATATTTTCATGGATTTTGATGATGAATTGGACGATTAATTCTCCTCAGAAATAAACAGACAAACCTCTGAAAGGAGCATCTTGCATCTGCTGCTCCAGAGAAAGGCAGAAAGCGCGCCGCCGCTGACTCGGCCGTTAACATCAATATAACAATTGATGAAGATGAATGTTTAGAGTTATATGACATGAATCTTGATGAAGCTACTGATAAAATAGCGATTATGATACAAAATCAAAGCTTACAAAGCTATTCGCACAGAGAGGACTAAGGTATTTCGATACCCGATTTCCAACCGATTATGCTTCCCCTTCTGAAATTTTGTGCAGATGAAAAGGATTACGCCAGTGAGAGCCGGCGTTATCAAATCAACATGATTAAATCATACCTTATAGCGGGAGTATCAATTTTATCATTTATATGCGCTGGATGTGCTACGAATGGATATTGGTTTGATAGGCAAAAAGATTTTGCTGACATTTTTACATGCACAGCAGGCCTTGGCGTAGGTGCTAAGCTAAGACTCGGGCCTATAAACATTGGGCTTCCCATTGCTTATGCTGTAGATAAAGTCGGCCTCAAAAATGGTATGGCAGGGAAATTTGATCACAATAATGATACTCCTGATAATCAAGATACCTGGTTATTACTCCTTGGTTTTCAATATGAAGTAACTGCTGATAAATATCAAAGGGGTAAGTCCTATGCGGTGTATACAGCATCCTCGAATAGACAAATAGGGTTAATGGGTGGGCCTGAACAATATTCCCAGTTGGAGTTTCTCTGGGGACTGGTCGGAACTGTTAGGTTGGGCTTTAACCCAGGAGAGTTAATCGATTTTTTTGTTGGTTGGTTTTTACTTGATATCTATGACGATGATTCTTGGAAAGAGTTTTACAATCTTAAAAAAAATGAGACATAACAAGGCTAATTCAGCCGATGCAAAAAGCCGCGCGGCTGATTAGCATATGTTCGGCAATATCCATAAGGAGGAGTCAATATGACTTCATTTCTTGATTATGATCAATACGATGGTATCGGTTTGGCCAAGCTTATCAAAGATGGAGATATCAGCAGCATTGAACTTTGTGAAGAAGCTATACGTCGTGCTGAAAACCTAAATCCCCGACTCAATGCGATCGTAACAAGGATGTATGACTTTGCAAGAGAACAGGCAAAGAATCCAAAGATAGATGTTCCATTTAGCGGCGTCCCTTTTTTGTTGAAAGATGTCCACCATGCAGTGAAGGGCTTTGCTATGAGTTCAGGGAGTGCATTGTTAAAAAACTACGTACCCGATTATGATGCAGAAATAGTGAGTCGCTTCAAAAATGCCGGTTTAATCATACTTGGAAAGACAAACACACCAGAATTTAAACTTGCATACGTTACAGAACCACAAGCGTTTGGTCCTACACGGAATCCCTGGAACCTGGAATACTCATGTGGAGGCTCAAGCGGAGGTTCCGCCGCTGCAGTAGCCGCAGGTATCGTTCCTTTCGCATCAGCTACAGATGAAGGGGGATCGATTCGTGTTCCAGCATCTTGTTGTGGTTT
Source organism: Candidatus Zixiibacteriota bacterium (assembly GCA_014730285.1). Classification (GTDB taxonomy): domain Bacteria; phylum Zixibacteria; class MSB-5A5; order JAABVY01; family JAABVY01; genus JAABVY01. The sequence continues at coordinate 2,283 of WJIM01000417.1, read as the reverse complement.
ATTCGGTCTCAAACCCAGTCGGGGTCGCAATCCGGTAGGCCCTAACTTTGACGAAGAATGGGACGGCATGTCCCACAGCCATGTCATTACAAGGTCAGTCCGCGATTCTGCCGCCATGCTTGATTCTATTTCGGGTTTTGAATATGGAGCCCCTTATGGAATTTTTAATAAGGAAAGGCCGTTTATCGAGGAAGTGAACATGGAGCCGGGGAATCTGAAAGTAGCTTTTCATATGAGACCTGTCTATGGCAAGGATGTACATCCGGAATGCAAAAAGGCTGTGGAACATACATGCACGCTGCTCGAAGATCTGGGACATATAGTTGAAGAAGCCCCTCCTAATTATCAAGAAGTAGATGCAGCATTGAACTATTTCATCATCATTATTGGGAACGAAGCCGCACTTGTGGATAGGCTTATTCAGGATTACGGTAGTTCCAAGGTAAGAAGTAATCTGGAATTACCCAATATTGCATTGTACAGCATAGGCAAGCAGATGAAAGCACTGAATTTCGTGAAGGCAAAACGCAGATGGAGGCAACTCGGGGTAATTATGGATCAGATGCTGAATACATATGACATGGTGCTTACCCCTACTTTAGGTGAGCCCCCTGTACTTGTCGGTTCCCAGCAGCCCGGCAATAAAGACCTGTTCTCGATGAAATTAATCTCATCATTTGTCGGCAAGATGATTCTAAGCAGCAGGAAGGTGACATATTCCATATTAGAAGAACTTATTCAAAATAGCATGAAAGGCCAAATGCCGTTCACTCTTATTGCTAATATAACAGGACAACCTGCTATGTCTGTTCCCCTATATTGGTCAAAGAACGGGCTACCTTGTGGCGTCCAGTTTATCGGCCGCTATGGTGAAGAGGCTAAATTGCTGAAGCTTGCTGGCCAGTTAGAAAAGGCACAACCATGGTCAGAAAAGAAGCCTAATATTTTTAGTGAGATGAAAACAGATAGTTCTCTGTAACTATTTTTAAGTGGCCGAACCATCGCTTGCAGGAGACGGGTAAACCCGCGCTTTAGCTCAGGCGTTATGCATTTATTTCAGACAGCTTGACAACTATAACGGATTCCATTATAATATGATCCATGATAAAGACTTTTAAGTCAGCTGGTACTGAGGATATTTTTGATGGTAAGGCATCCCGAGCAGCTCGAAGATGCTGCCCTCAATCTATTTGGCCGGTTGCCCACCGAAAGTTGGATCAAATCAACCGGGTTCGGGAGATCAATGAACTTAAAGTGCCTCCTGGAAATCGATTGGAACGCTTGAAAGGCGACCGGGAAAATCAATATAGTATCCGCATTAACCAACAATATAGAATTTGTTTTACATGGGAGGAAGGCCATGCCTACGAAATCGAAATCACGGATTACCACTGATGTTGGTCGGCGGCTGCCTCGAAATCGTCCGCCCACTCATCCCGGGGAGATGCTTTTGGAGGAATTTGTTAAGCCCCTTGACCTCACACAGGCAGAACTTGCACGGCGTTTAGGCGTTTCTTACCCTCGTCTGAACGAAATTATTAAAGGCAGGCGTTCGGTAACTCCGGATACTGCTTTACGCCTGTCCAGGGTTTTGGGTATGTCCGCAGATTTCTGGCTGGGCTTGCAACAGGATTGGGACCTTTGGCATGCAATGAACAGCCCTGAAGCAAAACAGATTAAGCGCCTGAAACCAATCCCCAGAGATAAGCATTCTTTTGCATAACCGTTTTCTGCTCTTGACAGGTATTCCGCTATCTCTCCATACCTGCAAGGGAGAAATACGATATGTTCTGCCGGCAATTCCGAACAAGAAATAGATCGGTTTTGATTTGGGAGCTCTGCCCCCAATCCCTCGGGGTTTATTGCTTCATGGACCAAAGCATGAATAAGGGAAACGGCCTTGGAACAGACACGCGGGCACATGCTCCGGGCACCTGCTGCGGCGCCCGGCTTGCTTTGCGGCAGGGCCCTGTACACTACTACCACGGCAAGACACCTGCGCTCCATGGGTTTGCCTGTCGAGGGCAGCCGGGAAGCCCTGGGGAAGATTGCCGGTCCAGCCTCCATTATCGCTTTTCCAGATGAAAAAACAGCTAAAAGGTCCCAGCAATAGGTGTCCGCAGGAAGGAACAGACAAGGTGTTTATGGTGGTCCCAGCGGGACTCGAACCCGCGTTTCCGGCGTGAGAGGCCGGCGTCCTAGGCCACTAGACGATGGGACCCAGAGGGAAGATGGCGGTGTTTCGGGGCCGGTCGAGCGGCCGGCGCTTGATTGAGCCCAACC
>WJIM01000416.1 GCA_014730285.1 Candidatus Zixiibacteriota bacterium | reverse complement strand
TACAAATACTTGTTCTGGACGAAGCGGACCGTATGCTGGACATGGGATTTGCGCCCCAGATCAACAGAGTTTTGGCTGTCATTCCGAGGAAGCGTCAGATGATGCTGTTTTCGGCTACCATTCCGAAGGAGATTATGACTCTCGCCCGACGCGAGATGGAACTTCCAATTCATGTCGAAGTCGCCCCCTCAGGAACCACACCTGACAAGATTATCCAGGAGATGTTTTTCGTCGAAAGAGGGGCGAAAACTCAGTTGCTCGAAGTTATGCTTGAGCGATATCTCGGTCCGGTCCTGATCTTCACGCGGACCAAGCACGGAGCACGTAAGCTTGCGCGCGAGGTCAGGTCTATGGGGCACAGGGCTGCGGAAATCCATTCCAATCGAAGTCTACCACAGCGTCGCGAAGCGCTTGATGGTTTTAAGTCCGGAAAGTACCGCGCGCTGGTAGCGACCGACGTCGCCTCCCGGGGCATTGATGTCTTGGGAATCGAGTTAGTTGTCAATTACGATCTGCCAACGAATACCGAAGACTATGTCCATCGAATCGGACGTACCGGGCGAGCTGGCCATTCCGGTCGATCGGTGTCTTTTGCCACTCTCGATCAGAAGAAAGATGTGAAGAGCATTGAGCGACTGATCAAAACCGACCTGCCTAAATCGGCGCTGCCGAACCTGCCCCCCTCGCGCAAGCGGACGACCGCGACCCAACCTCCAGGCAGTAGTAAACCGCCACGACGCCGGCCTTCGGCGCAGCGTCCATCGAAAAAGCCTTACTCAGGACAGAAGAGGCGAAAAGGGCGGAAGAGAGAGAAGTAAGTCTGAGATCCTTGATACACGTATTCTCAAGAAATTCGCGGATCGACTCATCTGCTGGCTGCCACAGGGACAGTTCGAGAAGTAATATCCGGTCCGCCGGGAAGTGATCTTATTCCCCATGTGATAGCATTGCAATGCGATTCTTGCTATGCCAGTAAGCATTCAGGAAGCTGAATTCTCTATCGCCCGGTTGATGAACTCATCCAGTAAACCCCGCTTTTATAATTCAATATACATCAACGCGTTTTAAGTCTACGCGAGCAATCAACCTCATTCTCTCAGTGCTTTCATTTGACTGTTCGTCGTCAGACAAAGTGAATTTGTAAGTTGATTTTTTAACAGCCACCTTTTATAATAATCCCGGATTTGCCCAAAGGCTTAGGTGATGTACAAAACAAAAAAAGAGAATGAAAATGGATAAGAAAAAGAAAACTATCGGAGTTTTTATAATAGGAAGTGCTATTATTTGGGGGGCAGTTATTATTGGATGCTCCTTAAAACTGAAAGGCACAGAATGTTTTAATGAAATCTCTTATATTCTCAGCGCAGGAGCAGGTATTCACTTGTTGTTTATTTGGGGTCCTTTGGCTGCTCAGTTAAAAAAGTTATATAAGGAAGAATAATAGCTCTTACAATTTGGGATTAGTGTACGTAGTCAGCAATGTTACTCCTTAAAGCTTCATAACATATAGTTTTCCAGCTGGTTCTATTGATATACTAATAACTGAATAAAATCTCGAATTCAAATGTCACAGAAGTTTGGCGAGAGCAATATTGGGGCCGCCATTTTCTTTTATAACCGGCAGCCAATCAATCGCTTGCATCATCACTGACGATTACCGTCAACGGCTTCACACACTAAATTTCATAGATAATGTAATTGACATTGCATAGTAATTAATTATAATTATTTAAGATACACTCGTAAATACGCGGATATCACAAAAGTAGAGGTCATACATGCGCCGCATTGTCTTTTTTTTAACGCTGATAATGGCAACAAGTATCTGTTTTGCCAATACTATCAACGTTCCCTCAGATCAAAGCACTGTCCAGGATGGAATCAACGCCGCTGCAGGCGGTGATACAGTGCTGATTGCCGACGGAACCTATACCGGTCCCGGGAACCGTGATATCGATTTTCAGGGGAAGCCAATTCTTGTAGTATCTGAAAACGGGCCTGAAGTAACAACGATAAATTGCCAGGGTTCACAGTCTGATCCGCACCGGGGCTTCATATTTCAGAATGAGGAGACTGAGGAAAGCGTTTTGAAAGGTTTTACCATAAAAAACTCCTATTCACACAACAGTGGAGGCGCAATCCTCTGTGATATCAATTCTGCGCCCTTGATCGTTGAGTGTATTCTGGAAGACAATCACTCTGAGCAGGACGGCGGAGCGGCATATTGTTACATAAATGCTAATGTTGAATTTCTAAATTGCCTATTCAAAAACAATAGCAGCCCCAGATGGGGCGGCGGCATAGCATGCCGAGATGCTTCGCCTAAAATCATAAATTGCCAGTTTTTAAATAATATCGCTGATTTCTCCGGCGGCGTTCACTTTAACGGCACCAGCGATCCAAAAGTCGAATATTGTCTGTTTCTGGAGAACAGGTCCTTGGAAAACGGCGGTGGCCTGGGCAGCTATAATGATGCCTATCCTGATATAAAAAACTGCTCTTTCATAGGTAATCGGGCTAATGATGATGGCGGAGGCATCTTTGCCGAAACACCAATTCAAATTCACAACACGATAGTGGCATATAGCGTCAATGCAGAGGCGATATATGGAAATGTTATCTTGTTCTGCTGCAATCTTTATAATAATGAGGGCGGCGATTATGTGGGAAATCATCTGTCATATCAATTAGGTATAAATGGCAATATATCGGAAGATCCGATGTTTTGTGATGAAGAAAATGATGATTACCGCATAACGCTCTTCTCCCCTTGCAATCCCTATTTCAATGAAGAGTGCGGTTTGATCGGCGCTTACGATGTCGGATGCGGAGAACAGCCCCCATTTGCCCTGGAAATCGGTTTTGGCGATTCGGCATCGAATGATACAATACTCACTGAGACACCTGTCTTCTCATGGATTTATTATGATACCGCTGTAACATATCAGACCGGGTATGAAATCGAGGTTGGCATTGATGAGGATTGGTCGGATGCGGAGATGTGGTCCAGCGGGCAAGTGAGTTCTCTCGACTCACTGGCGGAGTATCAGGGATTGCCGCTGGAAAACGCAACCAAGTATTATATGAGAATTCGCCTGAATAACGGAATCGAATGGGGAACCTGGGCATATGCCGATTTTTACATGCACTTTCAGAATATTGTTCTAAACGTTCCCGGTGAATATGCAAGCATTAAAGCGGCAGTTAATGCCGCCGTAAATGGGGATACGGTGCTTGTGGCTCCAGGATTGTACTCCGGTGATAACAATACTGATATCGACTTCAATGGAAAGAGGATAGCTGTAGTGTCAGAATACGGTCCGGAATACACTCATATCGATTGCGCAAGTGACGGACCGGACAGCCACAGCGCATTTCTTTTTATGAATAGCGAGGATTCGCTTT
>WJIM01000415.1 GCA_014730285.1 Candidatus Zixiibacteriota bacterium | reverse complement strand
TTTGTGCGGGGATGCCAATTCTGATGAAAAAGTTAACGTTAGCGATGCAGTGCACATAATAAATTATGTTTTTACAGGAGGGGAGTCGCCCCAACCATATCTTGCGGGAGACACCAACTGTGATAATACTGTTAATATCAGTGATGCGGTTTGGATTATAAATTATGTCTTCATCGGCGGCGCTGAGCCGTGTGATTGTTAGGCAATGGGAGGTTATTATGAAGAAGATTGGGATATTTTTTACAGTCATTTTCGCATTGTCATCATGGCAGGTTGCTGCACTGAACAGGATTAGAATAGAGACGGATTTTATTGATTATCGAATGTGTGATTATATTATAGAAGTAGAGGTCATAAATGATGAGCTTTTGGGAGATTTTCTAATTGCCCTTGAAATGGAATATACCAATTTCACGGGTGATATTGAAAATATTTTGGCTATACCTGGTAGTCGTGCAGATGGCGCAATGAACTGGAGTTTTGAAATAAGAAATCATTCTGGTAGTGGCAAGGACACAGCCATAATAATGGGTACCGCCATGCCGCCTGATCATCCTGGTCTGATGCCCGGACCTGCCCAATCTATGTTTTGCATTGATATTCAAACTGAAGAAAGTCCTCCAGTGGGAATTGTTCATATCGATTCATGTTCGAGTATTGATCCGTATGGGAATTGGTCCTGGGGAGAAATTAATCCGAGCTTTTCATACACTGAAATAATTATAGATATAATACCTGGTGGATTGATTGTCTGGCTAAATACTCCTGAGAACGATCAACTGATTGGAGACCATTGTGAGGGTGCATCATTCCAATTCCTCGCCAGAAATGGCCTTTATCCTGAAGAGGTAGCGACGGGATATAAAATTTGCCATTTTGACTACACTCCGCAAATTGACAATGATGGTTTATTCTCCTATCCACCTGGCGAACCAGGAATATATCCTGTTGAAATCCAGGCCGTTCATTGGGGTTATGGGACATATTCATTTGATGTCGTCCTTACCAACTCGCCTATGAGCTTCACCGATGTTCCGCAGTTCGAGCTCTATCGTGCGCCAGGCGAGGTTTTTCAGGTTGATCTAGGATTGAGCGGGATGGACTGTGATCCGCTGACTGAGACGGTTAATATCATCGCTGCACCAAGGCAGGAGCCAATGTTGCAACCTACCTGTGCAAATGGAGTCTTTGAATGGCAGCCGGGCACAGAAGATTTAGGATCATGGACATTCGAAGTGGTATCGTCTGATCCGTATGATGCGGAGGCATCCTGCCAGTTTGATGTAACCGTGACCGAGAATCCGGGATTATGCGGGGATGCCAATTCAGACGGCAATGTTAATGTCAGCGACGCTGTTCATATAATCAATTACATCTTCATAGGCGGCGATCCGCCCGATCCTATGGATAACGGCAATGTCAATTGTGATGGCTCCGTTAATATCAGCGATGCTGTCTGGATTATAAATTATGTCTTCATCGGCGGCGCTGAGCCGTGTGATTGTTAGAAGATACCTACTCCTAAAATAAAGCCCGCCGGGATCTTTTCTGGCGGGCTTATTTATTGCAATTATTTCTGTGCGTATTTTACCGAGCAGCCGTAGGCCACGGAGGTCTTAACAGGAACATCCTCACCTGCCATCAAAGCCGTCATTGCCTGCTGTACATAATTAGTTGATTCAGGCACATCTGCAACATTCGTTGAAGGTTTGTCATCGATGGCGCCGGCATAGGCAAGCATGCCGTCGGGATCGATGATATACATGTGCGGTGTAGTCTTGGCCTTGAACATCTTACCCACTTTTCCGCTTTCATCAATCAGGTAGGCAGTACCACTCCAGCCTTCTTTTTCCATCCGGTTCTTTAATGCCTCGCCCTCGAAATAGCCCTGCTTGCCGGGAGCCGAGGAACATATAGTCAACCAGACAGCTCCCTCCTCCTGATATTTTTTCTGAAGCTCGGGCATTTTTCCTGAATTGTACATCTTCTTGACGAACGGGCAGTCGAAATTGATCCATTCCAGGATAACATATTTGCCCTCGAAATCCTGAAGAGCATGCTGATTGCCCTTTGTATCGGTCAGAACGAAATTGGGAGCCATCTCCCCTACTTGCGCCGTACGATCTTCCATCACCGGTTTCTTCTCGGCGGCCATTTCAACTCCTGTATCTTCAGTCTGTGCTTCTTCAGCATCAGAAGAACATGCCAGACCGAATGTCAAGAGGCTCAAGGCCAGAAAAATTCCAAGATATACTTTCATCTAATTTTTCTCCTTTCGAACTAATTTATCAGATTATTCTATTTCTTACTATTAACTGTCTATATTTTCAATAGCATTTAAGACAATCTGCGGAGTGATAATCTCCGGAAGAATTTCGGGCTCCTCTGAACTGCCGTCATAGAGCACATAAAGCGGCACGCTGTTACGTCCGAATTTTGCCAGAGCGCGTGTAATTTCCTCATCCCGCGAAGTCCAATCGGCCTTCAGAGCCGTGATTCCCTTTTGGGCGAATTGCTGCTGTACTTCTCTCGACCCGAATGCCACTCTTTCGTTAACCTGACAGCTCAGGCACCAGGCCGCGGTAAAATCAATAAAGACCGGCTTGCCCTCAGCTCGAAGTGCTTGCAGCCTGTCACTTGAAAATTTTTCCCATGTGATCAGCCCATTGGATTTGGATGTAAATGTATCGGGGGCGGCAGTCAGATTCACTCCTGCCAGACCAAGGCTCAGCCCTCCGATAATAAACAAGGCCGTTAAAACATAGGCGACCGCCCTTACCCTAAATGCGGCTCCCAACTGTCCCCAGCGCCCCAGAATCCAAGCTCCGATTCCCAGCAAAAGCAGAGCAATCATTAAAACGGCCACGGCATTAATCCCGGCCTGCACCCCCAGCACCCATGAGAGCCAGATCACAGTCGCCAGAAGCAAAAAGCCCATAAACTGCTTAAGCGATTCCATCCACCTGCCCGGCCTGGGCAGAAACTTCAGAAGTCTCGGGAATGCCGACAGGACAACATAAGGCGCAGCCATACCAAGCGCCAGCGAGGTAAAGATCAAAAACGAAACCGCGATCGACTGCGTAAGCGAAAATCCCAGCGCCGAACCCATAAACGGGGCGGTGCAGGGCGTGGCCACAATTGTGGCGGTAATGCCGTTTAGAAATGAGCCCGACCAGCCCCCTGGGGCCGCACCCTTTCCGCCGACTGTGGTCAGCGATGTTCCTATTTCGAAGACACCCAGGAGATTCAATCCGAAAAGGAACATAAACGATGAAAGAACAACCAAAAAGCCCGGCGATTGCAACTGGAATCCCCATCCAAGCTGCTCGCCTCCGGCCCGAAGCAAAAACAACACGCCCGCAAGAATCCAGAACGAAATCAGAACACCCGATGTAAAAGTCAGGCCATGCATGAAAGCTGTCTTTCGGCTTTCACGTGCCTGATTAACGAAGCCCAGCACTTTCAAAGAAAGCACCGGCAGCACACAGGGCATCAGATTCAGGATTAATCCGCCCAAAAAAGCGAATATCAGCGCTTTTAGAAGCCCTATATTATCAATCCCGGCCGCCTGCACCGGCGCCGATTCTTTATCATTGATATTCGAAACGAATTGAATTGCTCTTTCAGAATCAGCCCCTCTCCAGCCCGATTCGGATACAAAAATACCGGAGATACTATCCGGCAGATCTATTTTTTGATCAGCCCTCTCAACTGTTACTCGGTATCCAAAATTGGTTTTTTCCAGATCCTGGGGAGATGCATTATTTATCAATCCCTTTTGGTGGGGGAAAAATGTGACCGAATTGATTTCACCCTCAAACCAATCCGGTTGTCTCAAATCGAATGTTAAAAAGTCATCGTTTACGTTAGTACTGACTTTCCAGCCCGATTCCCTCAATGGCAGCTTGTTACGGATTTCATTTAACTCCGCAGCCCAATCAGCATTTATTTCTGATGATTCAGATGATAAGGGAAGCTCCAAACTGAATGTCCCTTTGCCGGGAATGCATTCTTCCTTACAGACCAGCCATTCGGCATTTGCGGTAAGCTCGATCGTCCCACCCTCGCTTAGATTTTCAAGCGGTGTTATCTGAACCGGAAGGAGCGCCTCGCCGTAATAACCGAAGCTGGTCAAAGGCGCCACGTCAAAACGTTCAGGATACGGCCATTGAATTTCCCCGGCCTTAAAGCCTTCGGGTAACTCCCACTTTATTTTCGGCGGCAGACCGGCATCACCCGGATTGCGCCAATAGACATGCCAATGCTCATCCATATCCAGGTGAAGCGCCACCCAGAACGGTTCACCCGACCTAACGCTCTCGACTTCTGAAACAAGCTGAGCCTTCAGATGACCGATTCTTACCGGCTCCGAATTTAATTCGCTCAGACCCAAAAAGGCCAGAACCACGAAGGCTGTAATTACGATAATTTTCACGAAAGTTATTCTCATAAAATAAACGGCTTAAAATAATACAATTACTATCAGCATTCGAAGACTATAACATATTTCCGCCAAACCGGTTCCAATAGAGTGGACACTTAAAATGATTAAATCGTAATGACTTACCGAAATTGAGCTATATTTGTACAAGTTTTGTCATGTTTTAATAACGAAAAAATTCCGGAGATGTTGCAATCAAAAATCTATCGTAATCAACCTCAGGTTTATATATTTTGATATCCAATATTCTGCTCTTTGATTTGCAATTTATTTCAATTATATATATTTGAACGATTTGGACAGGGAGACAGTATAATATATGAATGACCTGCTCGATGGGATAGATACCTTCTCCCAAAAATCAACAAATGTGGGGAGCATTTTATGAAAAAGCTTTATCGCAGCGCTTCATCGCGCAAGGGGCGGCGTATTTCTATTTTTTCCGCCGCAATCGTATTGGTCCTGTTTCTTTCTATCAATATCCTTTCATCCAAGCCCCAGTCGGAACCTGACCTTAATGTTGAGGTCGAAGAATTTTATCCGCAAGGCGAGGTTGACCTGAGGACGAATTTCACGATTGAGTTTTCACGGGATATGGTACCGGACGACAGCCTCGACCGGGCGGTACTCGATCCTCCGCTCGAGATAGAACCTGTAATATTCGGCATGGCACGCTGGATCGATAATAATAAGCTGCGCTTTTATCCCGATAATCCCCTGCTTCCCGCGACAGGTTACAATTTAAGAGTCAGGTCGGATAAAAAATATCTGTATGGCAATGAAATAAATGAACGGCGCACTTTCAAATTTCATACTTCACCGCTTCGAATACTGGAGGTCAATTCCTACACGACTGCCTCGCCGGAATATCCGGAACAGGTGCGGCTCAGCATAATGATCGATTTCAATTATGATGTCGATCCCGAAAAGCTGGCAGCTAAGGCCTCCCTCACCGGGGCCAGACATGCGGAAAAAAACCGGCTTGATTTTAAAATCGGTTCGATCAATATGGATCCCGAAGAGGAGCCGCAAGATATTTCTCCGGATAAATATCTGAAAATAGTAAGCGAGCCTGTAGAACTAACCGACCACCGTCAAAGCTACACATTGAAAATCGACAAGGGCCTTAAATGCGAAAAATGCGGTGACGTGGAAAGCAGCGAGTATGTTACCACGGTCAATATTGAAGCAAAGAGACGGCTGTACGTGAGAGAGCTGCGTTCGTGGTATTCCGATTTTCAGGCAACAATACAGATTCCCTTTTCGACACGTTTGGCAGTCGAGGAACCGAGAGATTATATCAGCATTAAACCTGAGATAGATTTCAGAACTGAGGTGCAATACAGCAGCATCGCACTTTACGGTAAGTTCGTTCCCGGTGAGACATACGAGGTCACAGTCGAGAAGGGCCTGACGTCGAGAGACGGTGCAATTCTGGAAAGCAGTTTTTCCTCAAAGGTAACCATACCGGATATTCCTCCCACAGTGCGATTTCTATCGCAGGGTATGTATCTGCCCAAATCCGGATCGGGACTTCTTGAATTAGAGACCTATAATATCGATGAACTCGCTGTCGAAGCCGAGCAGATTTATGCCAATAACCTTGTCTATGCGCTGGCCTCCGGAAGCGCTTCGGGTTATGGATACCGGCGCAGTACTAATGTACTGGGCCGAAGTTTCTACGACACTGTATTATATATGGACAGTGAAAAAAATGAGGCATTGACCACGACCGTTGATCTTGAAGGACTGATCGGCGACTCGCTTTTTGGAATCTTCAAGCTTTCCGCACGCAACAAGGAGCGCAGATGGAACAGCGACTCGCGTCTGGTAATGCTGACCGATATGGGGATTATGGCGCGGATGTCGGATGATTACCTGATGGTCTGGGTAAATTCGCTGGAGGATGTCTCCCCTGTCAAAAACGCCGAGATAACTCTCTGGAGCAAGAATAATCAACAGCTCCTGCAGGATAACACCGATTCGCGGGGAATATGCATTTTCGATAATGTCTCCGAGAAGACCGAGGGATTCGAGCCGTTCCTGATTACGGCCCTGCATAAGGGTGATCTTTCATTTTTAAAATTCGATGATGCTCTTTTGCCCACAAGTGATTTTGATGTTAAGGGGCGCCCGTACCTGACGGCAGGCTTCGAGGCTTACATGTACACCGACCGGGGAATATATCGTCCGGGAGAGACAGTACACCTGGCCTCGATAGTTCGAGAGGTTGGCGGCGAGCTCCCCGATGAATTCCCATATTTTATCACTATCAATGACCCCTCGGGAAGAGAATTCAAAAGCATAAGACTAAAGACCGGCGCGACCTCATTTCTTGAAGAAGATATAACGCTGCCGGATTTTGTCCGTACCGGAGAATATAGTGTGATCGCACACATCGGCGAGGACCTGGAAATTGGCAGAACCGATTTTCAGGTGGAAGAGTTCATGCCGGATAGGATCAAAGTCACGGTCAAAACTGATAAGAATTCTTACAGCCCGGGTGAGTTCGTTAACATCGATGTTGACGGTCAATTCCTCTTCGGCGCTCCGGCAGCAGACCATAAGGTTTCAGCGCGAATTGTGATCGATCCCGAAGACTTCTCCCCTTCCGATTATGCCAGCTATACATTTTCTGACAGTGAGCGTGAATTCTCTCGCATCAAAGAAAGTCTAAGGGATGATCACCTCAATGATTCCGGGTACCATAGCTACAAATACAGAATCCCGGAATCACTGAATCCTCCTTCGGCTCTGACCGGATTGATTTCCGCCTCAGTATCCGAAGAGGGCGGCAGGGCGGTAAATTCCTACGCGCAATTCACGATCGATCCTTATTTGCGTTATGTCGGAATTCGTAAGGGATTCGAGGGCTATGTTAAGCCGGGCGCATCGGCAGAGCTCGATCTAATCGCATTGAATCCCGATGAATCTGAAACGTCGGTCGATTCCCTGCGTGTTGAATTTTATCGTGTCGTTTATCATTCGATTCTGCGCAAGGATCGAAACGGCAATTACAGATATATGTCCGAGA
>WJIM01000414.1 GCA_014730285.1 Candidatus Zixiibacteriota bacterium | reverse complement strand
GGAATCGGTCAGGGTTCAGTCAGCCGTGAGGCGATGGAATTGGCACAGGAGAAAAAAATCCGGGTTATACCCGGATTTTGTCCCTATATGTTTCTTCCCGATTCCGGCGCGATTCACAAAATCCATGGTTTCTTTATGAAGATTGCCGGAAGATATCCCAAATAGATCGTTACATCAGTTCCTTTCCCATCGAAGATGGGATGTGAACTGACAGTTTTTGCAAAATTAGTGTTATAGTTGTGTTGTCTTAGACCGTCAGACCACAATCCCGTCTTCAACGGGATCGGGATCTGACGGAACGATTTAATATTCCAGAAGTATTCTAATCCTTGCCCGGGATACCCGGTTCAGTGAGCTTCTCGGGTGCAAGATATTTATCGAGCTCCTCTTCCTTCAGATAGCCCTTTTCGACCACAATCTGCTTAATCGGCTTGCCGGTTTTCTCGGATTCTTTGGCGACCTCTGCCGCCTTCAAATATCCGATCACTGTATTCAATGCGGTTACCATGGCAAACGAGTTCTCGGCATAAGCCCTGCATCGCTCGGGGTTTGCCGTAATATTCTGCAGACAGCGGTCATTGAACGATCTCAGTCCCCCGGTCAGAATGCGAAGTGATTCCACCAGTGTATCGGCGATCAGAGGCATCATGACATTCAAGTCGAGCTGTCCCGCGCCCCCGGCATTGGCGATTGTCAGATCATTTCCGATTACGCGGTAGCAGACCATATTCAGCATCTCCGCCATAACCGGATTTACCTTGCCCGGCATAATCGATGATCCAGGTTGAACAGGGGGGAGATTGATTTCCAGAAGTCCGGTACGCGGTCCCGAAGAAAGCAGTCTGAAATCATTGGCGATTCTCCCAAGGTCTGAGGCCAGCCCTCTTAGTGCGCCCGACAGATTCACGAAGGGACGCATCGACTGCATCGCCTCGAAATAATTGTCAGCCATTTCCAAGTCAAGATCGATCAGCTTCGAAAGAGCCTCGGCCATTTTCTGGCGGTATTGGGGGTGGACATTAAGCCCGGTGCCCGCGGCTGAACCTCCTATGCCGAGCTGCTTTAATTCGATTTCCGCCTGTCTAATACTTTGCAGATGCTTTTCCAAATTAACCGCATACCCGCCGAACTCCTGTCCCAGCCTGATCGGCACAGCGTCCTGAAGATGTGTGCGTGCGGATTTTATTATATCATCAAATTCCTTGGCCTTCGCCCGCATCAGCTTGATTGTTTCCTCCAGGGCAGGATAGAAACTTTTCAGAAGTTCCAGGGCAGCCAGCCTGATTGCGGTCGGGATTACATCATTGGTGGACTGCGCCATATTCACATGGTCGTTGGGATGCACATGTTCGTATTTGCCCGGAACGCCTCCCAGCGATTTATTGGCGAGATTGGCCAGCACCTCGTTAACATTCATATGATGTGAAGTGCCTGCGCCTGCCTGGAAAACATCAACTACAAAATGCTCGTCGTATTTGCCCGAAAGAACCTCGTCGGCGGCTTTAGAAATAGCCTCCGCCTGTTTGTTATCCAGCAATCCCAGATCTTTATGAACAATTGCCGCCGCCTTTTTTATCTGCACCGTAGCGTAAATAAATTCACTGTAACCGGCGCGCCCCGAAACCTTGAAATTCTCGACCGCACGTGCGGTCTGGGCGCCATAGAGGGCATCATCGGGAATCTGTATCTCACCCATTGAATCTTTTTCAGTTCTCATATCCCATCCTTTTTTCGTTTTCATAGCTTACGGCAATAATAAACACGCTGCGTATTTTCGCTGTTCCAATAAAAAAACCGGAGATAACTCCGGCTTGAAAATTGGGTTTTCTAATATTCTAATTCTCGAATTCTTTCATCATTCGAGTGATTTTGTTGACATGTCCATTCTCGAATTTAGACAGATAGTTGAACATATCTTTGCCCTTGGGGTCGTCGACCTTATCGGCCATATCGGCGTAATGATCACGGGCACGCTTTTCCAGCATGAGGGCGATCTCCAGAATCCGCATGGGCGAGGTCTGCTCGGTCAATTCATCGATATACTCGTTATGCACATTCTCCACTTGCTCATCGATATTCGGGAGACCGGGCTGGAGCATGATATCATTATAGGGAGCCCATATTTCTGAACGTACCAGGTTGTCGTATTGCCTTTCAAGAACCTTATAATGATCCTTTTCCTCGGCTGCCAGAGTGGCCAGAAGGTCCTTGAGCTTCTGCTCGCTTGTCGTGTTCATACCCTTCATATAGAAAACATAAGCTGCCAGCTCCGCCTTAATGCCTTCATTTAATCCATCTAATACCGTCTGGGAAACAGGGGACATTATCTTTCCTCCTAATCAATTTTGACTATTTTATCAAACTAAAATAATATCAACATCAGCATCTGTCAATTGTTCCTTATTCCGGGAAGTTCTCTCTCTATGAAAAGCCCGTTTTTAGTGGTATATTTATATTGACATGAAAGCCATGTTTGAATAAACTAACTAAATATGTCTGATTTGTGACTAATTCGAATCCGGGCGGCATATCCAAAAGAGGAGCTTACGGGAAGGATAATTCAAACTGAAAATGATAATCAAAGCGTAGATTATTATAAAAATACAAATAATTGAAACAAATTTTATAGCAGTTCGGTTTTTACTCAGCTAATGTGAGCTTATTAGTGTGCTTGGAATATGGGAGTAAATTGATTCATTAAAGATCCCGCAATAATGAATTGAGATTGTAAAGGGTCAGGCTTTGAAGGCTGCATATTTTTTAAAGAATAGAATTCTCCTCCTGCTAATCATTATCGTTTTCATAATAATTGGCTATAATTACGCCGCCAATGTTTACAATAACGTTGGCTATACTCCCGACCAGCCGATACCCTTTTCACATAAAATCCATGCCGGTGACAATAAAATAGATTGTCTCTACTGCCATCATTCAGCAGAAAAGGGCCCTCACGCCGGGATACCCTCTATGGAGAACTGCATGGGTTGTCATTCGGTGGTAGCAATCGACAAAGAAGACATAAAAACCCTGACGAAACTGTATAACGAAGGCCAATCGATCGAATGGGTGCAGGTTCACAGACTGCCCGACCATTCTTATTTCAATCATAAATGGCATGTTAAGGCCGGTATCGAATGCGAGACATGTCATGGCGATGTCGAGGAGATGGCGGTGATTGGTCAGGTTAACCGTTTGGAGATGGGCGATTGCATACAATGTCATCGCAACAGCGACTATTCTCAGCAGTATGCGGCAAGGCTTGCTCCCGGAGACAAGAAATCGATTGCCAACAACATTCGATGGTATCCATACCTAAAATATATCGATAGCCTGACATTAAAAAGCGCCGAGGCTAAGGGAGTTGAGGTCGTGAAGAAGGATACGCTGGACGTTGAGCCTGCAACCGGGATCTTCCCGCATCATAATGCTTCGGTGCAATGCAATATTTGTCATAACTAATCAGGAATATATATGGCTGATAAGAAAAAGAAATACTGGTCTACACTCGAAGAATACTACTGTGACCCGGAGGTGGAGAAACTCCGCAAAGAGGAGTTCTTCGATAAACCGGAAAAGGCTTTTAAGCAGGATCTTGGTCCCCAGGGATTCAGCCGCAGAGATTTCATGAAGTTGGGCGGTGCCGCCGCCATATTCTCGATGATCGCCTGCGGCAATCGTCCGGTGGAGAAGCTGGTGCCTTATGTCAGCCAGCCGGAGGAGATCACCCTGGGCATTCCGAATTATTATGCTTCCACCTGCACTGCTTGCCCCGCGTCATGCGGCCTGGTTGTCAAAACTCGTGAAGGACGTCCAATCAAAATGGAGGGCAACCCGAAACATCCGGTTAATAGGGGACGGCTCTGCGCCCGAGGCCAGACCTCACTTCTCGATCTTTACGATCCCGGGCGGCTTCGCAATCCGCTTAAGATATCTTCCGACGGCTCACAGAAAATACTCAAGTTTGAGGATGCTGATACAGAAATAGTTGAGCGGCTTAAAAATGCCGGAGGCCAGGTAGTTCTTTTAACAGGAGCGTATCATGGTCCGGCAAAAGAGAATCTTGTAAGTAAATTCCTGAATCTATTCGAAGATGGCAGACATTACAAATATGAAGCGCTCTTCAATGACAGCTATGCCAGCTCACGTCAGGCCGCTTTCGGATCAAACCGGCTGCCGCAGTATCATCTGGATAAAGCCGATGTGGTAGTTCTTCTGGGCTCCGACCTGTTTGCTTATGGACGAGACCGTGTGCGATATATGCGTGACTTTGCAGAAAAGCGGAAAATTAAAGACAATCATATGTCCAAAGTATATGCCTTCGAGCCAGCTATTTCCGAGATGGGTTCGAATGCCGATCTACGCTATCCGGTTAAGATGTCAGACCTGCCAGTGGTAGCCGGTGCGTTGCTGTTGCAGCTGGGCTATATGGACAAGCGCATACCGGGTATGTCGGAGCGGATTTCAGCCGATATGGTGCAGAAATTCGATCCCTATCAGGTCGAGGAGAAGCTTGGCATCCCGATGGGGACTGTAAAGAAAATCGCTGACGATCTTTGGAATAACCGCGGCAATTCGATTATCCTGTCCGAATCATTCGCCAATCAGGGCGAGAATTCACAGGAGCTTCATCAAATCGTCCATGTCCTCAATTCCATTCTTGGCAACGAAGGCAGTACGATCGAAACCGAGTCTATTCCAGATGGGCATAAGTTAAGCGGCTATGATGATCTCAGGCAGCTTGTCAATGATATGAACGCCGGACGGGTTTCTGCCATCATGATCGCGGGAACGAATCCTGTTTACAGTCTGCCTGATGATTTCGGATTTGCCGAAGCTTTGAAGAAAGTGCCGCTCAGGATATCATTGGACGATAGAATCATCGAGACCGCGGAGTTATGCGAATATGTTCTTCCCGGATTGCACGGCGCGGAAAGCTGGGGAGACTCCGAACCGTATACGGGGCTTTACGCTATTCAGCAGCCGACTATCACCCCCCTCTGGGACAATCGTCAGCTCGAGGATTCACTGATAGCATTTGGATTTGGGTTTGGCAATCAGGACTTTGCCGCAGGTGAGGCGCCCATAAAATTCTATGACTATTTGAAAGAATATTGGCAGAATAATATATACAGAAATTCCGGCCTGGCCGGAGATTTTGAGAGTTTCTGGGTCAAGGCCCTTCAACAGGGCTTCTTCGAATCGAGGAACTATAAAACAGAGGGCTTTGAAGCGGCTGAATTAAGAATTACTTCGGTAGAAGCTCTCAATGAAATAAAGGGCGTTTCCAATGAACCAGAGCTTGTCCTGACAGCATCATCCCTGCACATCGATGGCCGCTCGATGAATAACGCCTGGCTTCTGGAGACTCCCGATCCGGTTTCAAGGATTACCTGGGATAATTATTTATCGCTTGCCCCTTCGCAGGCGCATGAAATGGGTCTTAAAGAAGGTGATGTCATTGCTGTCGAGATAAACGGAAAATCGCTTGAGGTTCCTGTGCATCTTGCCCCGGGTACTCATAAGGATTCTGCTGTTATCATGGTCGGATGGGGGAGAACGGCCATAGGCGATATCGGCAATAATATCGGCGTGAATGCGTTCAAGCTGGCCGCAAGCTCAAATTCAGATATTCATTTCACAATAGCCGGTGCAAAGTACACAAAGACCGGTAAGCATATTCCGCTGGCTTCGGTTCAGGGGCATAGTTATATCGAACATCGCCCGATTCTGTATGAAACCACGCTGGCTGAATACAAAAAAGATCCCTCGGCCGGACATCATGAAGGTCATGGCAAAGGCGGCACACTATGGAAAAAGGATCACCGCTATCCCGGCCATAAATGGGGTATGGTGATCGATTTAAACTCATGTATTGGCTGCAATGCCTGCGTGACCGCCTGCCAGGTCGAGAATAATATCCCGGTTGTCGGCAAAAACGAAGTGCTGAACGGCCGCGAGATGCATTGGATTCGTATCGACCGCTATTATTCCGGCGATGACGACAATCCCGAGACTGTACATCAGCCGATGCTCTGTCATCATTGCGATGATGCGCCTTGCGAGACGGTCTGCCCGGTGCTGGCAACGGTACATAATGATGAGGGGCTGAATCTGCAGGTATACAATCGCTGTGTGGGAACAAGGTACTGTTCCAATAACTGCCCCTATAAGGTCAGAAGATTTAACTATTACGATTATTATAAAAGCGCCTACAAAGAGAAGCCTTTGCAAATGCTTTTGAATCCCGATGTTACGGTACGTTCCAAGGGTGTGATGGAGAAATGTACGTTCTGCATTCAGAGGATTCGCGACGCACGTCATCGCGCCAAGTCAAAGGGACAGCCAATTGGACCGGACGAGGTCCAGACCGCCTGTCAGCAGACCTGCCCGGCGGGGGCGATATCATTCGGCGACTTGAATCAAAAGAACAGCAAAGTTTCAAAAAAATCGCATGAGCCTCGTGCATTCAAGGTTCTAGAAGAGCTGAATATCGATCCAAATGTTTCCTATCTGACATTAGTCAGAAATACGGATAAGAAGAAAGACAAACATGAAGACGAAAAGCACTGATCTTAAGCCTCTGGAAATAAGCGGCCAGAAATACGGCGGGCCGTGGATTTCCAGTGACATCACGATGAGCGATGTTACCGATGATGTCATGGCTCCTATTATTAAGAAGCCTGGCATTATCTGGATCTTACTCTTCATGATGGCTCTGGCGGGTGTCGGGCTTTTGGGATTCGTGCTCACGATACAGATGCTTAAAGGTATCGGTATTCTGGGACTCAATCATCCTGTGGCCTGGGGTGTCTATATCACCAACTTCGTTTTCTGGGTCGGTATCGGTCATGCCGGTACTTTGATTTCAGCGATTTTATTCCTGCTCCGCCAGAAATGGCGTAATTCGATTAACCGTACAGCAGAGGCGATGACGATTTTCGCGGTTATCTGCGCCGGGCTGTTTCCATTAATACATGTGGGACGCACCTGGGTGGCTTACTGGCTGGTGCCGTATCCCAATGCCCGCGAGCTTTGGGTGAACTTCAGGTCGCCGTTGGTATGGGATGTTTTTGCGGTTACTACATATCTGACTATATCGTTTTTATTCTGGTATCAGGGCCTGCTTCCGGATTTTGCTACACTTCGTGACAGAGCAAAAAATAAAATCCAGAAATGGTTCTACCGGATTCTGGCTATGGGCTGGAAGGGTAAGGCCAAAGACTGGAACCATTACGAGAAAGCCTATTTGCAATTCGCCTGGCTGGCAACACCACTGGTGCTTTCTGTTCACAGTATCGTATCCTTCGACTTCGCGGTTTCGCAGCTTCCGGGATGGCATGCCACGATCTTCCCGCCCTATTTCGTAGCCGGGGCGATTTTCTCCGGTATGGGGATG
>WJIM01000413.1 GCA_014730285.1 Candidatus Zixiibacteriota bacterium | reverse complement strand
TCAACTAAAACAGCCACTATAAAATAACACAGGTATGAATATTTTTGTTTTCATTATTCATACCTGTGTGTCTCGTTTTTATTCAGATTTTTCGCCCCTGCTATATGCCGCATATCATTTCAAGTGCTTTTTGAAGAAATCCACCATCGTACGGTACATTTCCAGCCGGTTTTCGAGCTTTGCGGCGCCATGGCCCTCATCGGGAAATATCAGCGAGTCGACCTCACCGCCCTGTGCCTTGAGCTGGCTGATAATCTGGCGCGCCTCGCCTACCGGCACACGCGGATCATTCTCGCCGTGAACCACCAGAAGCGGGCATTGAATCCTGTCGACTTTATGAATCGGGCTGATCGATTTCAGGAATTCCCGGTCTGAAAGCGGCCCGTATTCGGATTCACGGAATGCCCGGCGATACTCGGCGGTGTTCTCAAGAAATGTCACAAAGTTCACGATGCCGATATAATTCATAGCGGCAGCAAAAAGGTCGGGATATTCGGTAATCAATGCCATGACCATATAACCGCCATAAGAACCGCCTTTAACACCCAGCATATCCGAAGTCGTATAGCCGTTATCTATCAGCCATTGAGCTCCGGCCGCGCCGTCGGCCACCGATTTCAAACGGTTTTTGTAATTATCCATGTCAAGGTATTCCTTGCCGTAGCCCTCGGAACCGCGCACATTTGGTGCCATAATTCCAAAACCATTGGCCAGGAGGTAATTGAAATGCCGGTTAAAACTTGGCCTGAACTGGCCTTCCGGGCCGCCGTGAAAATCCATTATAAATGGTATCGGGCCCTCTGTATAATCGCCGGGAAGATATAGAAATGCCGGGATTTCAAGGCTGTCGAATGATTTGTATTTGATCAACCTGGGCTCGACGAAATTTGATATATCGATTCCCATTGTGGAAACCTCGCTAATCCTTTTGCCCATTTCTTCATATGGATCCCAGAGCCAGGCATTGGGCGGATGATTAGCGTTATTGAAAGAAAACAGCATTTTGCCTGCGGACGTGAATCCTCCGAATGTGTAGAGACCTTCAAGGCTCGGTACCGGAAGCCTCTCATCGCTAACAAGACTTTTCAGGTTTGGCCTTCTGTAACCGTGCTCATTGATAGTCCAGAACAGATATTTTCCATCATCCGATAATGCCGCTGATTCTACTTCCCATTTCAAGTCCGGATTCAAAAATGTTATCTCGTTTGTCTCCACATTCATCTCAGCGATGCGAGTGATACCGTCGGGAGTGTTGTTGGTGGTGAGATACGCGGTATTAAAGTCCGGTGTGAGAGCCATAAACGGGTACAGGTACTCGCCATCGTGCGGCGTAAGAAGCTCCTCGGTGCCGGATTCCAGATCGAGCATGTAGAAATTATTATCCCGGCTGGTTACCGCAGTCTCGTATAAAAGCCGAGTGCCCTCTTCATTGACCTGTATCGGCACACTCCAGCCTTTTCGCTCCTTGACAACTTCAGGTTCACCATCGGGAAGTTCAAGCTTGTAGATATAGAAATCCCTGAGGTTTCCCATGTTGGAAGCGAAATAGATTATGTCATCGTCCTCAGACCAGACCACGCCGCCAAAGCGCGCATCGGGACGATTGATCAACTTTTCGATTCTGCCGGTTTCGGTGTCCAGAAGATAAAGCTGGGCGTTTTCATCCCCACCCACAGCAGCGCCCACGATAGCATAATATGAATCGTTCGAAAGCGAGTACCAGCTAACACCATCTTCAAATGAGGTTAACTGATAGGGCCAGCCGCCGTCGGTGATTCTGAAAATCTGGCGGGCATTGGTGAATGAGGGAGATAGAAAAATTCTCCGGCCGTCTTTCGAAATGGACGCACGGGTAACATATCCGATGTGCATGAAGGTTTCTATATCAGGTATATAGTCGCCTGCAAAGAGATCGGTATGACGTTTTTCCGCGGCCGCGGTGCTTTCCTCCTCGGCTTTTTGCTTTTCTACGCATCCCGTGAGAAGGGCCAATACCAAGAATATAAGAATTCCCGAATAACCGATAGCCTTTATTGTTCTCATTAATCCTCCTAAAAGCATTTGGGGCCGTTTGTAATGATTGCTTAACTCTATAATATGTTGTTCTCTCAAGATTGTTGCGCTCGAGTTTCCATAATCATCCCGCAATTTACCCTGAAAATGCTGACGGGTGATCTGATATCTCTTTTGCAAAACGGAAAGTAATAATATTTGGGCGCCGAATCAATTCAATTTTCCGCTTGACAAGCCGTTCCGGGAAATATACAAAAGAATGTCATTTTTAAGCCTCTTCGAAGGCAATAATATGTAGTTTTCCGTTGCATTTTGGGGAATGTTATATATATTAGAAAATTGTTTTTTCGGGGGATACGGGAGGTAAAGGAAGAAGTTATGCCGGACCAGATAAAACTATTGACAGGTACAGCAAATCTGCCTCTGGCAGAGCGAGTTGCTAATTATATCGGTATACCGTTGACACAGCGGGAGATCAAGCATTTTTCCGACGGCGAGATATTTGTCAAAATCGATGAGAATGTCAGGGGGACCGACGTTTTCATAATTCAGCCCACTAATCCGCCCGCCGAAAATATCATGGAGCTTCTGATTATGATTGAGGCCTGCCGCAGGGCCTCCGCTTCGAGGATTACCGCTGTTATACCGTATTACGGCTACGCCCGGCAGGACCGCAAAAGCCAGCCGCGTGTGGCTATAACAGCAAAGCTTTTGGCCAATCTCATTACCGCGGCCGGGGCCGACCGTGTGGTAACGATGGATCTGCATGTTTCACAGATTCAGGGCTTTTTCGATATTCCCTCGGACCATCTTTATGCCTCGAATTTATTCTACAACCATTTCAAGATACGGGGCATGAATGATATTGTGGTGGTTACTCCCGACGTCGGCTCGATTAAAATCGCGCGGGCATTTGCCAACAGCCTGCAATGCGGCCTGGCGATTATCGATAAACGCCGGCCCGAGCCCAATAAATCCGAGGTCTTGAATATAATCGGCGATGTCAAGGACAAGAGTATTATCATTCGCGATGATATGGTCGATACCGCCGGGACTTTGTGCGACGCTGCCCGTGCAGTGCTCGAGAAGGGCGGGGCGAAGGAGGTATTTGCCTGTGCCACTCATGGTGTCTTCTCGGGCGAGTCGATTCAGCGCATAATAAATTCGCCGATCAAGGAACTTATCATTACGGATACGATTGATACAACAGGAAAAAAACTTCCCGATAAGATCAAGGTTTTGACGACCGCCGAGATTTTCGGTGAGGCTATTAGAAGAATATCAAATAAAGAGTCTATTTCTATTTTGTTTGAAAGATAATAATAAGGAGTTATTGTGGCAAAAGAGAATTTACTTAGCGCGGAAGTCCGCCATGAGACCGGCAAGGGAGCTGCCCGCAGGCTGCGCGCCAGCGGCTTTATTCCCGGAGTTATCTACGGCGAGAATTCCGAACCGGTGTCTCTGTCGATCTCGGACTACCATTTTAACAAGCTTATCGCGAAGGCAGTCCGCAGTTCTATGATCATAGACCTGACCGTGGGCGATTCGGAGCCGCAGAAGGTAATCATCAAGGAGATACAGACAGATCCGGTTTCATCAAAAATCGACAGCGTCGATTTCAAGAAGATCTCCATGGACAAGGAAATCACCCTCTCGCTTCCCATAAATCTGATCGGCACGCCGACAGGAGTCAAGGATCAGGGCGGAATTCTTCAGGTCGTGCGTCGTGAGATCGAGATCTCATGCCTGCCGGGCAATATTCCGGAAAATATTGAGCTTAATGTTTCCGAGCTCAATATCGGCGATACCCTGCATTACGAGGATATCAAACTCCCGGGTGTTGATGTTATCTCCGAGCCTCAGCTTTCCGTGGTAACTGTTGTCGCTCCGACTGTGATGAAGGAGAAGGTCGAAGAGGTTGAGGGCGAAGAGCTCGAAGAGGGCGAGGTCGCTGAAGGCGCTGAAGGTGAAGAGGAATCTGCCGAACCCGAAGTTATCGGCGATAAAGGCAAGGATGAGGAAGAAAAGGAATAATTCTGTCCTTTGGAAAATCCTGATAGATTATGGCCAGGCATCAAGCCTGGCCTTTTTTAATGTTTTTTTTATGCAATAAATAAAGCCCTCCGAGGGTGGAGGGCTCCTGCGAAGCAGATTGGTGAGGTTTTAATTGCAGTATTGCTTCCATGTTCCATGGAAGAATCCTCTGGCATGTTTTGGGACCTTATCAGTAGCGCCAGAGTTAGGCATACTGCCTCTATGGTGTGATACCCAATTTCCACTCAAAGTTCCCAATTTTGTTGCGTTTGCGCTAAAATATTCGCCTCTGTACCATCCCGCGGATTCAAAACTTTCGGCAGAATCATCATAGCCCCAGCTTCCTCTCAGGAAACCTCTGAAACCGCCGTAATGATTGATCCATTTGCCGAAAAACAACTGTTCTCCGTCGGCATTTACTCCCCAGTGGCCCCGGACATGTCCGAGGAAGAGGCCGTCACGGGAAACGAAGCGGCCAAACAATTGTCCCTTAATCCGGCCGTTGCCGCGTTTCACCCAGCGTCCCTCGAGAAAACCCTCGGGGCATTCCAAACGTTCCAGTTTGGCGGCTTCAATAGAAACTTGATTGCCGAGATTGTCGATATCGATGATTTCGGCCAGCGAATCCAGTTCGGCCAGGATGAATGTTCTGCTGTAGGGCCCGGTTTCAAAAACGACTTCGGTTGTGGCCGGGTCGATATCCGAATTGCGGAAATACAGGAAGACCAGAATACCGTCGTAATGGACGCTTGTAAGTGATGTCCATTCAAGGGCTTGGCAGTCCGGACGAGGCCTTGTGAAATAATCCTGCGCAAATTCAAATCTGATTTTATTAATTACCTTGATACATCCGGTGTCAATCGAAAGCGATCCGGACCAATCAGTGGGGGATGTTATGGTTGAATCATACTCCAACATCCCCCACAAGATTCTCATTGAGTAAACCGAGACATCCGGTTCGCCTTGTATCGAAGTCAGGTCGTCAAAACTATTCATTTCAGAGGAGGCAACTTCTGGTTCCGGGAAGTTGTCGCTTATCTCCTCATCACCGAAGGCCGGGGCCTCATCAGATGGACTATACCCGCCAAAGAAATCGTCCATATTCATGAGACTGCCTTCCGCATCCGTGGATGCTGAATTTTCTGAGCAACCTGTCAGTATAAAAAGCCCTGCGAGAGTCAATGCAAGGGTTATTATAATCGCCTTTTTCACTTCTTGAACTCCTTGTTAGCTAATGCCACTTCATACGCCAGCGTACATTATCTCTTATCATACATCCGATTTATTATGCAGATGCTGTGCCAACTTTAAAATCTCTTTGTATCTTCTTGTATTGCAACATATTTTAAGGGAAGGGCATATTTTGCGTGATATGATTCATTCTGAAATGAACAATGTTGAAC
>WJIM01000064.1 GCA_014730285.1 Candidatus Zixiibacteriota bacterium | reverse complement strand
GGAAGTGGAGATAATGGCAGCTTCGGTTAAGACAAAATCGGCAGCTATAGTAAATATATTGATTGTGATATTGATCCTTGTGGTGATCAATCTGCTCTCGATAAATATCTTTGCCAGATGGGATCTCACCGAGGACAAAATCTACTCGATTTCAGAGCCCTCGAAGAAGATAATCTCCAGCCTTGACGACCGTTTGACGGTAAAGGTCTTCTTCACGGAAGATTTGCCGGCTCCGCATAACACCCACAGACGATACCTGAAGGATATGCTGGACGATTTCAAGGCCTATTCCAACGGCAATATGGTTTATGAATTCGTTGAGAATCCATTGACCGAAAACCAGCAGGAGGCCTCGAGCTATCAGCTTCAACCGGTGCAGTTCAATGTTCGCGGGTCCACCACAGCCGAGCAGAAACTGGGTTACAAGGGGATAGTATTGATCTACGGCGGCAAAAATGAAAAAATTCCCTTCATAAATAATGTAGAGCTATTCGAATACGACTTCATTCGTCTGGTGAAAAAGCTCAAGCAGCCCAGTAAGTCCCGGGTAGCTTTCACATTTGGGCATGGCGAGCTTCCGCTGGAGGGCCAGCTTACGATTGCAAAACAGATTCTGCAAGAGGATTTCGAGGTTGTACCGATCGATATGAGAAAGCTTCCGAAGATACCGCAGGATATCGAAGCGGTCTTTATTGTGGGTCCCTCACAGTCATGGTCCGACCGCGCTTTATATCTTCTCGACCAGTATATCATGCGCGGAGGCAAAGTCGGTTTCTTCCTCAACCGTTACCGGATGAATCAGAATATGGGTACTATCGAGCAGGTTAACACAGGGCTGAGCGAACTGCTGGCAAGCTATGGTGCCGGGGTCAAGCAGGACTTTGCCATAGACCAGAATTGCTATACATATACAGATTTGCGCAGGGTTGAGGGCGGATATATGCCGGTTAATGTCCGGGTGCCGTTCTTTATAAATATCAACAATTTCAACGAGGATAATCTGGTAACCAAGTATCAGAGCAGCCTGAGTCTGGTAGGCGCCAGCACATTGGATACATCCGTACAGATTTCTGATGAGGTAAAGCGGGAAATTCTCTTTACCACCTCCGAAAAATCGGGCGCGATCAGCGAAAATCTGCAAGCCAAGCTTCAGCAGATAGAGGAAACCGATTACAATCAGTCTTACCTTCCTCTGGCCGCAGTTCTGAGCGGAAAATTCGATTCATATTACGCCGAGAGATTTCTGCCCGAGCCGGATACCACAGATACGGCTTATGTCGCGCCAACCCAGGAAAAGCTTACTCAGGGAATAGAAAATTCCCGTCTTCTGGTGGTTGGGAGCGGCAATTTCTTCGACGATCAGGCCGCACGTGACCGCAGCCAGAGATTCCGACAGAACTTTATATTCTTCCGCAATATAGCCGATTGGCTGGCGCAGGATGACGAATTGATTACGATCAGGTCCAAGGGAAATATCTACGAACCCTTTTCCAAAGTAATAACAAGTGACATCGAAACGACTGTAAGATTAATCAATATATTTGCCATGCCGGTATTGATTATCATATTCGGGCTTCTCAGATGGCAGGTCAAACGTTCAGCAAAGAGGAGGACAGCGGTATGAGACGAGTCCTTCTTCCTCTGGTTATTCTGATAGTTCTCATTGCGGTATATTTGTTCGTACAGAACCGGGAAACCGAATCTATCAGGGCTGACAAGATCGAGGGCTTTGTGAGCTTTAATCCTTCCAAGGTTGACAGCATGGTGGTTGAAATGCCGGAAGATACGCTCAGATTCCAAAGACTTAATAATAATTGGAATATCGTGATCGACTCGGTTCCACGTCGTGCCGACAGCGCTCAGTTGGCTCAGGTTGTGGAGATGATATCGAGCATTGATGTCGGCAGTCTGGTTTCGGAAAATCCGGTAAAACAAAATCTTTACGAAGTCGATTCCTCAGCCGGAAGGCTGATTAAAGTCTACAGCCAGGACAAGAACCTGGCATCCTTCTATCTCGGCAAAAATGCCTCCAATTTCAATTACAGCTATATTCGCAAAGTCGGATCGGACGAAGTCTATATGGCTGAAGATGTTATGGGATATCGTTTCGATAAGGCTCAAAATAACTGGAGAGACAAGACGATTATTAAGGTTGATACGACAGCACTGAGCTCGATAGTCTTTCAGTATCCCGATCAGGAGTTCACACTCGAACGCCGCGACAGCCTCTGGTTTTTGAGCGGAGACGATATATCCGGCGAGCTTGCGGCCTCATCCGATTCGGTCGAGCTCTTCAAAAGGCTGGTCTGGAATCTGCAGGCAAACAGTTTTTATCTGTCGGAGGATTCATCCTCGGTCGATCCGGAGAATCCCGAGCTTATGCTGACTTTCAGGTATATCAGCGGCGGCCGGGATGAGCTCCATGTATTGGGCGGGAATGAGTCTAAAACCCGCTATTATGTGGGTTTGCCGGAGCTGGATGAGCCTTTTGTGGTGCTCCATGCCAAGTATTCGGGCCTGACCCGCCGTCCAAATAATTTTGCTCCAGCCGAAAAAAATGGTTGACAAAAATAGGCCTGTTATTTATAAATAATATGCCCTTCATACACAGCCCTCTTATCAGGCGGTCGGCTTAGCATCTGGCTGGTGCTGTAATTCCGACCGCTTTTTTTATACCCTCTGGTGTCTATATTAAATCCCCTACGCAAGCATATGATTCTAATCTGCTTGACTTTGCCATCCAATAGTCTATAATTAAACATTCAAAATAAAATATGATCAAATAATCGGGATATTTGCAATGAAGTCAATCAAGCCTATACTGACCAATTCACTATTCGTAATGTTACTAATTTCAATGTTGACCCTTACCGTTGTCTGCACTTCCGAAGAAACAGCTGAAGAACAGCCCGAAGAACAGACACAGGAAAAGCCGAACCTTACCAGAGGAGAGATACAGCCGGCTCCTGAGGGAGATAAGCCCAAATTCACCGATGCCGAACTCGGTCAGCCCGGATATGAAGGCTGGAAGCAGTATTATGACGAATTCGTTATCATATATACCCCCCCCGATTCGGCGCTTCTCGAGCGTGTTCCCGCAATCGCCACACGGATCAAGCGCGTTTTTATGGAAAATGCTTACAGGCTGCATGTGCAGGTGCCGATGCCGATTATCTTCTATCTATACAACAATACTACAGAAATCGAGGAACTCACCGATTGCACCAATACCTGCGTGAAGGGCAACATAGTCCATTATATGCTCTTTACACCTCTGGGACAGCCTATTATGATGAGACTTCTGCCGGATTTCGATCCTGACGGTACTCCTCATAAATTTGTCTATGAAGGAATTATCACCCTTTTGAACTATTCCGGCAAAAATTATATCGAGGTTGCCTATATTGATCTGTATAACGACAGCCTTCCCTCAATGCAAACACTTATCGATAACGATAAATATTTGACAGTCGATTCCACCCGCCGCGCCCGTGCGGCGGCAGCCTTCCTGCAATATCTGACCGAACCGCCCTGGGCGCCGGACAGCGTGCTTTCGCTGTACAAAAGCAATAAACAGCCTGCGGAGGCATTGCAGGATATATTCGGGAAATCCCCCCGGGAGCTGGAAGAAGACTGGCATGAATATTTGAAGGTAAAAAGCGGACTGGATGTGGAGTATTGATATGGCAGAAGATAGCTGGAAAACAAGTATAACCGATATCGGCCCCGGCAAAATCGC
>WJIM01000412.1 GCA_014730285.1 Candidatus Zixiibacteriota bacterium | reverse complement strand
TATTCAATCGGCGCTGACAAGCTCTGGGCCAGGGGATTGACCGGCAACGGAAGAATTGTCGGCAGTTTCGACACCGGAGTCGAGGGCGCACATGAGGTGTTGAACTCATCCTGGAGAGGAAACTCCGCCGATGACAACTCATCAGCCTGGTTCGATCCCTACGGAAGCGATTTCCCGTTCGATAACAACGGTCATGGAACTCATACAATGGGAATTATGGTGGGAATGGCCGAGGGCGATACTATCGGAGTGGCGTTTAACGCCGAATGGATTTCGGCGGCGGTTATCGACCGCGGCTCCGGCCTATCGCAGACGATCTCGGATATTCTGGCGGCTTTTGAATGGGCCGCCGATCCCGACGGCGATCCGAATACTATGGATGATGTGCCGGATGTTATCTGCCATTCATGGGGAATTCCCCAGGGAATTTTTCCTTCCTGCGACAACACCTTCTGGGATGCGATAGACAATCTCGAGGATCTGGGTGTGGTCTGTATTTTTGCGGCCGGAAATGAGGGGCCTGACGCAATGTCGCTGCGTATCCCCGCCGATCGTTCCAGCGCGCCCCTGAATGCATTCTCAGTGGGAGCTGTCGATCAGACCGATCCGAATTATACGGTAGCATCATTTTCCAGCCGCGGACCGTCAAGCTGCGACAATTCGGTTATAAAGCCCGAGATCGTGGCTCCCGGAGTCGATATCCGTTCATGTTATAAGGGCGGCGAGTACAGAACAATCAGCGGAACCTCGATGGCTGCTCCGGTAGTAGCCGGTGCGGTGGCGCTCCTGCGTGAATACAATCCCGAGGCTACCTCGGAACAGATCAAGAACGCCCTTTATAATTCCGCGATCGACCTTGGAGATGAGGGCAAGGATAACTCATACGGCAACGGTTTAATAGATCTGGAAGCCGCTCTGGAATTGATCCCTCCGCCCAGCTCGCCCAATATCGAGATAACCGGTTTTGAGGCCGATGACGGCAATGACGGTATTATAGAATCAGGCGAGATTGTCAATTTGAATATTGAAGTTATCAGCCAGTACGCCTCGATCAATAATCTTTGGGCTCAGGTCTTTGTGTCTGAGGAATATGCCCAGGCGCTTCTGGATTCCTCGGATTTCGGGTATATCGGCGCCGACCAGACAGGCGATAACTCCTCTAACCCGTTTATACTGCTGATCTCGGATCAAATCAGACCGGGCGGCAGAATGCCCGTCGATATCAATTTCTACAATGAGGAAGGCGAGACCGTAAATACCAGACGGATTGAGGTCGTTGTAGGCCAGAGCGAGAATGCCGAGTATCATACAATGGCCAACGGCATTATCAAATTGACTGTAGATAATTTCGGCGGCATAGGGCATGGCGAGAATTCTCCCTCACCGGCCGGAGTGGTGGGATTCAGCCCTTATGAAAGCGAATTCGATATTCTGCCGGAATTTTCGCTTATGGTCGCCGGCAGCGCTGATGAGCGTGTCTCGGATGCCTCCCGTTCGGAAACAGAGTTCGTGTCGGATAACGATTTCCTGGCCAGCCGTGAGTTCGAAGCCGTGTTCGAAAATCCCGGATCGTTTGGAACCGGTGACCTTTTCGGCTATTACTCCGATTCGCTGGCTTCGGAGCCGTTGGAATTGTCTGTGAGACAGCGTACCTCGATTTTCGACGATCCCGAGCTCGAGAACTGCGTGATAATCGAATATTCGATTCTGCCTGAAACGGCGGTTTATGATGATCTTTATTATATCGGCTTTTTGATGGACTGGGATTTGGGTGACGGCGGCAGCGGCATCGAAAAATCGTCATATAATCAGTCCGGCGAATTCTGCTATTTCTACAACCAGGCCGCGGATCTGTATGTGGGCCTGCGTTTTTTAAACAAGCCGGTTTACGGTTACAAGATTATGCCCAATGTACCCGGCAGCAAATCTCTTCTCAGCGACTCCGTGAAATACCAGTATCTTACCGGGGGAGAGATCAATACCGGTGTCGAGAAGTGGAATGATTATTTCAGCGTTATATCCACTCAGGAATCCTACTATGGTACCGGCGACAGTATAAAAATCGGAATTGCGGTTGTTGTGGGGCAGTCACTTACCGAACTTGAGTACGGATTTACCAAAGCTTACGATTACTACAATATCTCTACCGATATTGATGATATTGCGGAGGACCCGGTTCTGCCCTCGAGTTTTGAACTTTATCAGAATTATCCCAATCCCTTCAATATGGCTACCACTATAAGTTTCGACCTGCCTTCCTCCGGACATGTACAGCTCGATGTTTTCAATGTGCTGGGTCAGAGGGTTTCCGAGCTGGCCAGCGGCGAATATCCTGCCGGCACTGTATCGATAAACTGGGACGGCAGGGACAGAAACGGCGATGATCTGGCCTCGGGCACATATTTCTACAGGATGACATTCAACGGCAGCAAAACTACTACTAAAAAGCTGATGATACTAAAATAGCCTTTGATTTGAATCCCGGAATTAAATATATTCCAATGGAAACTAAATTGATGTCCTTTTGTTTGATCTACAAGGGAATTAAATGACTTCAGGAAGGACAAAAATGATTGGAATGAGCCGCATTAAAACAACGATTATATTAATATTTGCATCACTGTTTATTGCCTCAAGCATCTTGTATTCTGCCCCGCTTCGGCCGGATATTGCAGAGAAGCTCAAGCAGGAAGACAAGTTCGAGAACTACAAGCAGTCGATGCGGGAATTGCGCCAGATAGGCTTGAATGCACCCTCGCAGAGTAAGTTTAAGCGAACAGTTATATCGCAGGGCGCAGGACCGGACACGATGAAAGCTGTGGTTCTGCTTCTGGAATTCCCCGACAATCCCGCCAACGATGTTCTTTATGTATCTCCCGAGTATTTTGACACTCTTTTCAATTTTGAGGGCGATTGGCAGGATGGCAGTATGCGCGAGTTTTATGATGAAAACTCTCGCGGGCAGTTTGTCTTTATGGCTGATGTCTACGGCTGGTATATGATGGACAGCACCTATGATTATTATGTCGACAGCAATCGCGGATTCAACCATGACCCCCCTCAGAATGCGCAAGGGATGGTTTGGGATGCGCTTGTTTTGACTGACGGTGAGATTGATTATTCTCAATATGATAATGACGGCGATAACTATGTAGATGCGCTTATATTAGTACATGCCGGCGCCGGATATGAGGAAACCGGCGATGTTACCATGATTCATTCCCACAAATGGTTTATGCCTTCAACATTTGTTTCCAATGACGGAGTTTATTTGAGGGATTATAATATGAATCCGGAGCAGTCTCCCATAGGCCAATTCAATAATGTTGAATACGAGCCTGTCAGTATTGGTGTCTTTTGCCATGAGTTCGGGCATACGCTGGGATTACCGGATTTGTACGATACCGATTACAGTTCTACCGGCGTGGGCAACTGGAGTCTTATGGCCTCCGGCAGTTATAACGGCAACAGCAAAAGCCCTGCGCATCTTGACGCCTGGTGCAAGAAAGAGATGGGCTGGATTAATCCGGATGTTATAGAGACGAGCGTTCGGGATCATGAATTCCCGGAATCTATAACCTCAGGCTATGCCGCCAAATTGTGGACAAA
Organism: Candidatus Zixiibacteriota bacterium; assembly: GCA_014730285.1. GTDB lineage: Bacteria > Zixibacteria > MSB-5A5 > JAABVY01 > JAABVY01 > JAABVY01. The sequence goes on along the minus strand of WJIM01000412.1, from coordinate 535 downwards.
CGGCGACAGCACAGGCAACGAGTATTTTTTGATCGAAAACCGTCAGAAAAAAGGTTTCGATTCAAAGCTGCCCGGTGAGGGTCTGTTGATATGGCATGTTGATGAATCCCAGTGGACAAATCAAAATGAATATAATTACCTTGTGGCTCTGGAGCAGGCTGATGGTAAGTTCCAGATGGAAGAGGGCGGCGGCAGTGATTTAAATGATCCCTATCCCGGGGGGATGAGCGTAAGGGAGTTTTCAGAAACCACCGTACCCTCTACTCTGGGCAATCCTTATTTTGTCGTTGACGATGGCGATTCGATTGTAATGCGCGATTCAACCTTCACAGCCGTCTGGAATATATCGGATTCCGACAGCTTGATGTATGCCAGTCTCGATGTCAACTACACCCGTCCAAGGTACGAACTGGTGGATTATTTTGTTACCGAAATCAGCGGTGACGGGGATGATTTTATCGAGCCGGGCGAGACTCACGGCCTTTCAGTGACTGTGGCCAATTATCGTGCCGATGCACAGGATGTATATCTGTAT
>WJIM01000063.1 GCA_014730285.1 Candidatus Zixiibacteriota bacterium | reverse complement strand
GGCAGGGAGAGCCTTCGGTCAGCCCGAACTCATCGTAATCGGCCCGGCAGAAAAGCGGATCAAGCGAGAAGCCGTTGGTACCGAAGTAATTCCCATAGGCATTGCCGTAGACGTCATTGCAATTTAATGTGGCGGCTCCCGCACCGAGTCCGTCCTTATCGTTGAAAGCGACAATGTTGTTTTCTATAACTATGCCGTCACCCCTTAGAATCATTATTCCTCGTGGATTATCCACTACCGTGTTATTGACGATCTGGCAGTTATAGCCATTTATATATATGCCTGCCGCCAGGTAACCCGTCGGATTCGAGTGAGGAATCGTATCGTTGGCCGGAGGTGTGCCCTTTGGTTCCTCGATATTGCCGAAGATCAGATTGTCGGCTATATAGACATTTTCCACATAGCTATTTGGATCACCCCATTCTATTGCCGGGCAGCCGATTCCCGAGCCGTGAGGTGCGCGATTGGCGTAAATCATATTGCCGACAATTTCGACTCCGGTTTGTTCACCGTGACATGCAATTCCGCCTCCTGTGATACTGCCGTCATTGTGGTGGATTAAATTGTTATATATCTTTATTCCGGAATTTCTGATATAGAATCCAGCTCCGTCATGCCATTGGGTCATATTATAACTGATTTCGCAGTTCTGAATAGTAGGACTGGCATCGCGGCAGTAGACTCCTACTGATGGGGAGTTGCCTACTGTTGAATGAGCTCCGGTTATGGTAAATCCGTCGACAAGAGACGTATCGCCGGCCCAGAATTCAAAAATAGCATGGTTATCTGAAAGTGGCTCAATTATGGTAACTTCCCTGCCCCCTGTGGAAAGCAGGACTACATTCTTATTGTAAAAAGTTAGAGCTTCCTGATAAATGCCCGATTCAACCAGAATTGTATCGCCTTCGTTTGAGTTCATTACAGCTCCGCTAATTTTGCTGTAATCGCCCGGAACGTTAATCGTAGCGGCAAAACATACCTGCACCCCCATAAGGATGATTGCCATAAAAATCAGCTTTCTCATTGTATTCCTCCCGTGTGGAAAGGGCGTGTAAGTTTTAATATAATCGATCCCTGATATTGATAGGTATCAATAATAAGTTAAATAAATCTCTCTCGATGTCAATGTTTATTTTAGCAGTCAGGTACTGTATCACCGTCCATATCGCAGGGGGCATATCCGCCGATAAAGATATAATTTATGATCCAGACCGCGTCTGATACATTAACATTGGCATCGCAGTTGGCATCGCCCGCCTCGTACGGATAGGGAGGCAGTCCGCCGATAAAGATGTAGTTGATTATATGTACAGCATCGCTGATATTTACCGCATCATCCCCGTTGGCATTTCCGCAAATATCGCAGGCATCGCCCGCGCCGTTGCCATCTGAATCGGTCTGAGCGGGATTGTAAACATTAGGGCAGTTATCATCCGGGCATGTATTGGCCGCAAAGCCGGGATTGCCGTAACCATCGCCGTCGGTATCGGTGCATTCATCACAGAGATCGCCAACAGTGTCGCCGTCGGTGTCAAACTGCTCGGGATTGGAATCGTCGGGGCAGTTATCGCAGACATTTCCGATGCCGTCAGAATCATTATCTTCCTGGCCCGGATTGTTATCGGCCGGGCAGTTGTCGTCACCGGCACAATAACCATCGGCATCATCATCATTAAGAGGATCATCGGGGCAAACATCGCACACATCACCGAAGCCGTCCGCATCAGTATCCTCCTGGGCGGGATTATCGGTATTGGGACAGTTGTCGCAGGCGTCGCCGTAAATGTCGCCATCGCTGTTGGTTTGAGAAGAGTTACCGGCGTTGGGGCAGTTGTCGGCATAAAACGTTACCCCATCGCCGTCGCTGTCAACATCTGACAGATCTTTATATACGATTTCGGTATCCTGTGCCTTGGCAGTGGTGTATTGATATGCTATCTGATCTCCTCCGTTGGCGATATCGGCGCTGCGGTATTCCTCGGTTACAATCTCGAGCGGATCGGAGACCTGTTCCGCTGCCGACCAGGTGGCCCCGCCGTCATTTGTGCGGCGGGCATAGAGCGTGTTGTTCTGAATGTAGGAGCAGACAAAAGTCAAACCGGATACATGCTCCAAATCGGGATAGTTTTCCGAATCTGTGCTTCCCGCAACTACGCTCATATTATCGAGGCTGTCGACATCCCCTGTACCGGTATACCAGCAGATAATATCGAAATCATTTGGAAGGCTGTCATGATAGACCGCCGCCACCAGCAGTATCTGCTGATTATGGGCAGCCATGACCGGATAACGGATGTGCATGGCGGTATCGGCAAAGTTCTTTACCACACCGTTCGTGCCGGCATCCCAGTCATAAAAGAAATCCTGCCTTATCAGCAGTTGGTATTGATCCTCATCGGAATTGAATCGATCGTAGGCCGCATAGCTTTTGCCGGTGGCGTTGTCGATTGTTGCGCTGGTTGTTTTGCAATTGTTGAAGTTGTTATCATAGAAGCTCAGATATCCCGAGCCGGTGAAATCATCCCAGCCGTAAATCACCGGAACGTCGATCAAATCGGCGGGAGTGAAGTCGCGGCTTATCACCGAGGAAATCAAGCCCCAGTTCCAGGACTGCTGGCCATCGTCGGAGTCGATATCCGCCATGCGCATATCGCGCCATCCGAAAGGGGAGGTTCCGGCAAAACCTATATCCCATGTGTTCGGCTCCATCGGATTGGGAATATTCATTAGCAGGAATGCACCGCCGTCGTAAAATGATGAGGGCGGTACGAATGTGCCGTAGAAATGCGTATCATGTCCCCAGTAATCTATTGAGGGATAGGTACCTCCGGTAAGCTCTGCCCAGCAGCAGATTGTCCAGTTCAGGCCGTTATCCTCCGAACCGTTTATATAGATCAGGCTCAATGGCGAAACACCGTCATAGCCTTCATAAAGCCTTACAAGCGTGTCATTGAAGGCATCCCCAAGAGCCGGATGTTTGTAATAGAGTATATCCTGGAAATCTCCTTTGGCCTGATTATCCAGGGCCTGCTCGGAGATAAAATCTGTATATGGAATCCATTCCATGCCGGAATCGAGTTCGATTGTCTCAGGAGAAGATGTGATTTTTATGGTAGTTATGGCCGCATTTGAATAATCCTCTGGATTATCGGCTGCGGCAAGTATCGTAAATGCATAAAATATAATAAGAAAAGCGGCATTAAATCTTATCCATGATTTCATCCTGTAACTCCTCCCCGAAAAGCGGGTTTATATGTCTGGTAAAATACTCTGTCTTCGCAAGCCTCAGGCTTTGATCAAAGTAATGGAAGACAGCATTAAAAAATATTGTAATTGCGAAGATATCTTAAGATAGAAAACAGACCTTTTTTTGTCAACAAAGATAAGTGGTTCTAATATTGTTTAATTATTCTGCCGTCCGATCTCAAGTTGAAATTCAAAAAGGCCTATTTTTTGAGGTTGCAAGTATTAGATTGAAATCCAAAATACTCTCCATAATTATAGGAACCATTTAGAAAGAGTGAGGTTTTAGTTTCCGATTGTTTTTTTGAAATGATATTAATCATGAGGTGGATTTTGGAAAGAAAAATGGCGGTTGTATTGTTAGCTCTGGGC
>WJIM01000411.1 GCA_014730285.1 Candidatus Zixiibacteriota bacterium | reverse complement strand
TTCCGGAGGTCGCGGTACATCTGACCTTCAGACGGAATTCGGCATGCATGGCATCACCCGGAAGCGAAAGTTCGACTTCCTCGAACTCTGTCATATCCGGATCGGCGCCGAGATGACGGTTGAGCTCAACCCATGCGTCGGTGTTATCGAGATACTCGATAATCAGATCATCGCCGGCATCCGGTGATTCACCGTCACCCGTCTGCTGGTAGTAATATTTTACGATGACGTTAGATTCGTCTTTAAGATTGATCTTCTCGGTTTCGATGGCGTCGCCGCCTATTGATTCGCCGTTTAAGTTGACGCTGTAAGGCGCGCTGGGCTCATCGATACCGACTGTGTTGATTTCGGCCTCTGCCACCGATTCCCATTTGGTCATATCGAATGAGGTAGTTACGAAATTGTCGGTAAACGGGATCGGCCAGGGCTGACCGGCTGAGGTCGTGGTTAAGGTCGAAGTCTCTGACATAGCCGGGTCGCCGGTCGAGGTTGCGGTCAACTGGATTTCGTCAGTCTCCCCCTCGAGGCTGGAAGGCACAATAACCATTACCTTGAAATCGAGATATTCGCCGCCCAGAAGCGTTCCTGATGAGGATATTACGCTGGTGCCGGTGACATCGCGGATTTCGGTCGTCCATTCATCACCTGTAACGGCCAGACTGTAATCGTCCTCAAGAACGCCGTCGTTGGTAACACGCATTTCATAGAAGACCGTATCGTCGACCGGAGCGGTAATACCGTTCTCATCGGGCGACAGGATCATCTGGTAGTCGATTACTTCGAAGATGTAGACATCGGTTGTATCATAGAAACCGCCCTGATTGCTGGCGGTGAGATAATAGCTTATCTGAGTACCGGCAGACTGCACGGGAATATAACCCTGGTAATCTTCGGTAATAATCTTGAGCTGCGACATAACCTGATCGACATATCCCGCGCCAACATCGTAATGCAGGACAACGTCATTTTCGGTAATCGTATCGCTGGAATAGATCGTGCAGTTGACCTCATAATCATTCAATGTGTCCTTGGTGTTCTCCAGAGGAGTATGGACAATTGCCAGATCGGAGGCAGGAGTAATTGTGCCGGTAAATGTTGTTTTATTATAGGCCGTGACAGTCAGGGTAACATCGCTGCCTATCGGCAGGAACTCATCCAGATTGATCGTAGCCATACCGTCGGTGCCGGTGTAAGCCGAGCCGTAAAGTACGCCGTCGGCATACAAAGCGCAGAGAGCGCCTTCAACACCGACAACTTCAACATCATAGGTCGGCACATTGAAGAAGCATGCCGGGTTGTAGTTGACAGTCATGGCTGCGGGATCGTCAGTCCTGCACTGCAGAGTGGGATCACCAAAATAAATCCAGGTATCGGACATATCAACCGCGCCCGACTGCTCGATCATATAAGCTGATCCGTTGAAGCAGAGTGAACCGAAGGTCGTCCGTGTCTCGGCCATCAAAAGATCGCAGACCTCATCCTGACACCACATCGGCGGAGCCCAGGACTGGTTGATCGAGGACATATAACTGGCCACGGCGCCAGTCGGCTCGGAACCGTTAGTGGCGCGAGCCCAGGCCTCTGCGAAGCAGGTGTAGCCATCGAATTGACCGTTAACGCAAGCAACACTTACAATGAAGGGAAGCATATTATCGTTAACCAGGTTGTTGACGTCAGTGTTGTTGAATCCGGTTGTGCTCCATGCGGTTGTGCTTCCATGGCCGCAGTAGTTTATATACGAACGGCCATTATTCAAAGCCGTGGTGACCATGGCGTCAGTGGCGCTGGGATCGTAGAGCTCGTCTACTTCGGTGTACATGTTGGCCAGAAGATCATCGCGGATATATCCGACATGGACATAGTCGGCTTCACCCATGTGTCCCGATCCGGCACCCTGACTTGAGGCCACGCCAGTGCCCTTGTGGAACCAATCGGAGCCGTATGGTGTGTTTTCATATTCGACTGATCTGGTTACCTGGGTCTGAACATGAGATACGGTCTCGGCCGAGAAACGGCCGATTACTATATCGGGATAACTGTCCGTACCCACGACTTTTCCGTAGCTGGGATCGGATGATCCGCCGGAGGAATACGGGCTGGGAATCTGAGCCGCGTCACCCACCAGGAGTACGAAGGCCAGATCGTTGTTGGCATCGTAGGCACTCTGTATGTAGCTTTCTAAAGCGGAGCTGGTTGTTCCGGCGGTGGAGGTACCGACCATAGTGGTTTTGATACCCTTCTGCATCTTCCAGTCCACGAAAGGCTGCATGTCGGTCATAAACGCATCATAGCAGATAATCAGAAAATCGCCAGCCTCGGTCAGCATGGTGTATTTATCGGTTTCAAACTCATAGTTGATGAAGCGGCGTGAATAAATCTGCTTGAAATCATCAACAACCTTAGAGCGGTCTGCGTTTTGAAGAACGTTTATGGTTCCCGGACCGGCATTTACAATCTCCACCGTGACAGAAGTATAGACTCTCAGTCTTTCCTTGACGGGATTATACTGGAAGGCGTTGAGTTCAATAGTTGTGCCGCGGAAATCCCTGAGAATAAAGGGATCGCGGATTTCCGCCAGGTCGCCGGGATAGAATTCGTCGGTGCCGTATACCTCTCCAAATTCGTAGGGCACATCTTCGGGATTGACATTACGGAGAATATTGCCTTTTGAGGGAACTACCAGGTAATTCTCGAAATCGGTGTATTCCGATGAGACAACATTGACCTGCATCTTCGCATCATCGGGAATGATAATACTGCGGCAGACCCTCGGAAGTTCCGGATTTGCGGCATTGATGAGGAATGATTCCTCGCCCAGCCGCAGTTGGAAATACTGCTCTCCGTTGATATTTACTGTTTCCTGTTCAAAGGAGCCGATATCGAATTTGACCACGGTCCTTTGATCATTGGATTCCAGCACCTCAACATCGAGCTGTTTTTCAGCCGCCCCCAAATCGATGGTTTCCGCCGCAAGCAGGCTTGCTGATAGAAGTACCACGATCGCAGCCAATAGCAGTTTCGTGCGCATGAAAATCCTTCCTATTGATTTTTATGATTATTTATTTTTTGTTTATCCAGTCACGAGTACCACAGAGAAAAGGGATAAATGCGTCGGTCCCAAATGTAGTAATTCTTATACATTTATACGGATTCAATATAATATAAATCCCCGATTTTGCAATATAAAACACTACATTGCATTGAGTTTAAGGGGAATATACATTGATTTTAGGAAATATTTGCAAAGATAATCGAACATGCTTTAGGATCCCATCTAAAACCCGCCGAAATTAACATCCATGTTAGGTTATTTACCGCTTTATATTGAATACGAGCAAAAAGAACATTTTTGGGAAGATTTTGTTGTTATTTTGATGATTATCGGCCGTAATCTATTATATTCTAATGATCGGGGGCAAATCTTCCGATTGATGGCAGGGTGGAGGAAATATGCTGAAAGATTTGGAAAACAACACTGATTTTGATAAGGCCTTGCAGGACAGCAAGGAAGCACCGGTATATATATACAAACATTCCAGCAGTTGCAATATCTCCCGCGGCGCCTGGAGGGCTATACAGGAAATCGCCGAGGACAAACCAGAGCTTCAGTTTCGGCGGATTATGGTGCGTGAAAATAAGCCGCTTTCCAATGATATCGCAGAAAAGCTGAATGTGGAACATCAATCGCCCCAGATAATACTTATCAACAACGGCGTACCTATATGGAGCGCAACCCATTACGGTATCACGCGGGAAACTATAATGGGCGCGCTGAAGATACTTAAGAGCGATGAGAAGCCGGAATAGACTAATCAGAAGTGCACCGAAATTCCAAAATTGACCGGTAAAGGCTCAATGCCTAATCTGACTTCCGCACTTGATTGAGGACGGATAGGATAATTATTGTCTTCTTCTATATCCCTACCCCATAATTTAATGCTGCCACCATATTCAGCGATCAAGCTAATATTTTCATTAAAATAGTATTCTACACCGAGATTTGCACGACAGCCTATTAAAATCTGCCAGTCTTTTAGCAATTTTTTATCAGAAGATGGGATATAACGATTATAAATGGATTCATGATAAAAAAAGCCGATTTGGGGACCAAATCCCAAATAAGGCCTAACATTTTTCTTCAAATCTGAATTGATTATGTATAGAATTATAAATCGAATTCCATATAGGTTTCGCTCTGTTTTTATACCAGAATTGATATTAATTTCCTCCTTCGATCTTTTCCATGAGTTGGTTTCCTTTTCGAAATCAAAGGTCAATCCAAATCTTAAAGCCGTTTTCTTTGATTTATGATATGTAGCGGAAATCATACTGCCACTATATGGGGAAAGGGTAAAGCGGTCGCTTATGGCTAATTGGAACGACCAGGAATAATCAGAATATTTTGAATATTGGGACTCTGCACCATTAGATTCTGCATTAGTTTCATTTGGAAAGAGTAATAATCCTATTAATGCAACGAGAGTAAATAATGATATATAACGGATACCAGTCATACAAACTCCTAGAAGTAGACAGATAAGCCGAAATCGGCGCCTTGCGAAAAGAACCTGAAAGTGTCATTGTCTATTTCATTAAATTGGTGTCCAGAAGCATTTTCAGAATACCCTGAATCGTATGCGATTCCTGCACCATATTCGCAGATGAAGCTAATATTATCGACCACGAACCATTCCAATCCCCAGGTAGCAAGCATTCCAATTGAAATCCTGCGGGAGTAGGCATATCCCGGGTCCACATCACTATCCTCGTATTCCATATCATGCTTTTGCCGTTCAATTGAAATAATAGGACCTGTTCCAAAATAAAAATTGATCGTAGCCTGGGGTGCGGGATAGAAGATATATTGCGAAACCAAGTCTATTGTAAGCCGCGTGTGATCTGTTTCAAGACTTCCCTCATCCTCCTTACCCACCTCTGCAGAAACTCCCAGTCCAAATCTCAAGGCGGAGTTCGGTGTGAAATGCTTTTTGGCGGAAATCATGGTGCCCTCGAAAGAGGTCAATGTGAGATTATTTGATATCCTGAATTGAAGCGAGCGCGAGCCGCTTATCAATGAATTTTTGCTATCCGCCTGAAGTGCTTCCCCCTCCTGGGCGGTAAGCACGCAGGATAATATAAGGAAAAATGTAACCAGGATTGTCAAAAAGTTTTTGATGCAAATCATAGCAACTCCCTCTTGATATTTGTGGTCTTCAATCTCTTATGCGGTCATCCCGGGGTGTCAGTTCCCGATAATTTACCAATTATACCAATATTGCAAGGGAGCTGCTATTTGTCAATTACAAAAAATATCAGATCAGTTAAAATACAGGGATATTCCGAATTTTACCGCATCCGAGATAATACGGAAATCATGACTGTCC
>WJIM01000062.1 GCA_014730285.1 Candidatus Zixiibacteriota bacterium | reverse complement strand
CGGCAGAGCTCGATCTAATCGCATTGAATCCCGATGAATCTGAAACGTCGGTCGATTCCCTGCGTGTTGAATTTTATCGTGTCGTTTATCATTCGATTCTGCGCAAGGATCGAAACGGCAATTACAGATATATGTCCGAGAGCAAATTGAATTTGTTGGACTCGGCCTATGTCGATGTCGGTATCAAGGGCGCGGCTGTCAGTTTCGTTCCGCCGGAATACGGCAAGTACATGGTCAGGGCGATCGATACCGAGGGTGGACATCAAACGTCAACAACATTCTATGCCTCCGGCTGGGGATATGCCCCCTGGTCGATGGATAATCCCGACCGAATCGAAATCGATCTCGACCGCGAAAGCTATGGTCGAAAAGATAAAGCCAAACTGCAAATTCGCTCGCCTTTTGGAGGCAAGCTGCTTTTGACGGTTGAACAGACCGAGGTGCTCGATCTAATCACTTACGATATGGAGGAAAATACTGCCGAAATTACTATCCCTGTGAAAAAGGATTATTTCCCCAATGCCTATATTACTGCCACTGTCATACGGCCCGCAGATGAGGTTGAGAAAACAACACCGGCGCGCGCATTTGGAATCGCCCCCCTCATGCTGAAGACAGAGCACAAGGAACTTCCAGTAGAGATCAGCGCTCCCGAAGTGATAGAGCCGCGTACAAAATTGAATATTGATGTGAATGTCGGAAGTCCAGGGACTACCGAGTTGACAATTTCCGCGGTTGATGCGGGGATTGTGCAGTTAACCGGTGATAAGGCCCCCGATCCCCTGGGGTTCTTCTATGGTAAACGAAAACTTCATCTGATGCCCTATGATATCTATTCCTTTATTTATCCCGAAGTCAAGAAAGCAAAGAGCCATCTAAGTCCTGCCGGAGGCCGGGCAGATTTCCTGAGTGGTGTGATCAGGATACTTTCCCCTGTTCAGGCCACCCGTGTGAAGCCGGTTTCTCTCTGGTCGGGAATCGTTAAGACCGATGAAAACGGCAATGCCTCAGTTAAGTTCGAGGTGCCTCAATTTAACGGTAAGTTGATACTGGACGCAGTTGCGGTTCAGGATGACCGTTTTGGATCGGCATCAAGCGAGGTTTTAATCAGGGATAAAATTATCATTCAGGAAGCATTTCCGAGATTTGTGGCACCTAATGATATTGTGGAGGGATTGGCAACTATCTATAACCGTACCAGCAGTACGGCCGATATTACGGTAAAGCTTGATTATGACGGCCCGATTGAGATGCTTTCCCCTGCCTCACAGACTATACGGGTACCGGATGATTCCGAGGGCAAAGCTATATTCAGATTTGAAGCGGGGATGAAAACGGGCAAGATCGATTTCACATTAACCGCCACAGACGGCATGGAAAGCGCCCAAGCTGATTTTCAACTTCCCAACCGCCCGGTACAGCCGGCCAAAACGGAGCACGGTTCAGGCGCAGTCACGCAGGATAATCCGGCCGAGTTCACGCTTCCGGATAACTGGTATGAGAATACTGAAAGATACGTTATACAGACGTCCTCACTCAATGCGGTGGCGTTTACCGATAACATTAATAATCTATTGCGCTATCCATACGGCTGCCTCGAGCAGACAACCTCACGACTGTTTCCGATGCTGTACTTTGATGAACTGACGAGATTTATTCAGCCGGAGCTTTTAGGCTCGCAGGGAGCAAATTACTTCATTCAGGAAGGTATAATAAAAATCACCAGCATGATTCGAGATGATGGTTCGTTTAAATTCTGGCCTTCGGGAAGGTATTTTAATTCATGGGCGTCTGTATATGCAGGTCATTTTTTGATCGAGGCACGTGAAAAGGGATTCTATATCGATAATGACATTTACGATCTGGTTCTGGATAATCTCAGAGATTATGTTTATGGTAGAAGGACAGAAGATATCGGTGATCCTGAAAGGATATATGCCGCCTATGCATTGGCGCAGGATGACAAGCTGGATAGAAAGGGCGTAAACTACCTGAAGAGCCTGGAGGTCTCGGAGCTTCCGCCGTACTCCAAGTTCCAGCTTGCCGGAGCGCTGGCAAAAGCTGGCGACAGGGAGGCGGCCCTCAGGCTTCTACCCTCTGATATCCAGCCGCAGATTTTCGAGCCGGAAACCGGGGGCAATTTCTCATCGGGTGTGCGCAGTAACGCTATAATGCTTGATGTTCTCGCTCAAATCGATCCTGAGAATCCCTCGGCTGCGGTGCTTGCCAGATCCCTGATGGAACAGGCGGAAGCGGGAAGATGGTACACGACACAAGAAAACGCGTTCGCATTAATGGCACTCGGCAAATACTTAAAAGGCCGGGAAAAGCCCGATTTTACCGGAACGGTCCAGATTGGCGGTGAAACCTTTAATATAAACACCGAGGATTTCAAAAGGATATTTGCCGATCTTGAGAATACGAATGCCAGTGTGTCTATCGAAGGCCAGGGCGCCTGCTATTATTACTGGCAGGCCGGCGGGATACCGATTGATTATGCTCCCGAGGAGTACACACGTGGAATTGAAATCAAACGCAGGTATCTCGACAATCGGGGTTCTGAGATTGACCTGAAAAATGTGCCGCTGGGAACACAGGTGATTTGCCATATCACGGCTGAGGCGGAAAATGTCGACCTGAAGAATGTGGTAATAAGTGATCTGCTTCCGGCAGGATTTGAAATCGAGAATCCACGACTCAAAACCACACCCAATTTATCATGGCTGCCGGAGAAAAGCTCGGAGGTAACATACTCGGATATTCGGGATGACCGCATGCTTCTGTTCACAGACCTTAATCCATCGCAGAAATTCGAATACTACTACAGCCTTAGAGCGATATCTGCCGGTGAGTTCAGCATACCTCCGGTGGCTGCTGAATGTATGTATAATCCGGTCATCTCCGGCGCCGGATCGTCTGGCACAGTAATCGTAAGAGGCTATGAGGAATAGCATAAAGTGAGTGCGGTACTAAGAAAAATAGCAAAGATATTTTTAGCGGCAATGCTTGCGGGAATAGCGGTGCTGTTAATATTGGATCTGGTTGTCTTTCCACTGCCATCTGAAAAGCTCTCGCGGCACTCCTCATATTTTATATATGACAGAAACGGCGAATTGCTCAACTGCTATGCATCCGATGATCATTTCTGGCGGCTCCCCACAGAGATCGACAGCATCTCACCCCTTCTGATTAAGACCGTGCTCAATACCGAGGATAAATGGTACCGTTATCATCCCGGTGTAAATCCGGTCTCGCTTATGAAGGCCGCAGTTGACAATGTACAAGCGGGGAAAATTATCAGGGGTGGATCGACAATTACGATGCAGATAGCGAGGATGATGGAGCCCAAGCCGCGAAATATAGGCGGCAAACTGGTTGAGATTTATCGCGCTCTGCAACTGGAGATGCATTACTCCAAGGATGAACTTCTGGAAATATATTTCAACCTCATCCCCTACGGCGGAAATATCGAGGGTGTGGGAGCGGCGGCCTATTTTTACTTCGGGAAGCCCCCCTCGGAGTTGACTGTTTCAGAATCAGCCATACTTGCTGGCATACCGTCCTCGCCTAATAACTATCGTCCCGATCGAAATCCGGAGAAATGCCGTAAAAGACGGAACCGCATTCTCCGGCAATTGCACAATAACGCAATTATTGACGAAAACAAATTTCATGATGCCCTGGAAGAGGATATTCCGAGGCAACGAGGGGAACGTCCCGATTATGCCGCCCATTTCAGCCAGAGCATGATGACTCGAATCGATTCAGAAATCGGCGATGGAAAAATCCGCTCCACTCTTGATCTCGAGATTCAGGCTTTATGTGAACGGCTGGCGGTTTCGTATGCCAATGTGCTGGCCGAAAAGGATATTCATAATCTGTCGATCGTCGTGATCGATAATAAAAGCAGCAGGCTTCTGGCAATGGTG
>WJIM01000410.1 GCA_014730285.1 Candidatus Zixiibacteriota bacterium | reverse complement strand
GGATAAGTGCTCAAGATTTGCAAGATTAGAGAGAGCGGAGATATCTTCAATTTTATTTTCTGAAAGGAATAATATGCGTAATTATATTTTATCAGATATTGGTCGAAGATCATCTATTTCATTATCCTTAAGATCAAGATTATTCAGATTTGGGAGTTCGATAAGGGGCAATATTGAGGATATATTATTGTAAGGCATAACGACCGTCTCTAATTTCGCCAATCTTGTAAGAGGAGATAAGTCTCGGATTCCGCAATCAACTATTTCTATGAATTCAAGGTTTCCAATGTATTCCAATCCTGAAAGCGATACCATGTCTGCTCGCAAAATGCTGATATGGCTTATCCATTGCAGTTGAGAATAGTGGATATCCCCCTTATAGGGATCAAGCAAAGATGAAATATACTCCCTGAAATATGTATCCGGGATATTTACAACGAAATCGGCAAAAGGAAGATGGCCAGGAATGTTTGATATTTCAGAAGCATTTCCGGCATCATCAATCGCCCTAATCGCAATATAATATTTTTCATAGGGATACATTCCTTTTATGCTGCATAATTGCAGTTCTCCAGAAGGTGCAGGCTGGATAGCGGCCGGCCAAATTTCAGCGTATTCCCAGGACTTCAGGATATCCTTATTTTTGCTGTAACGGAGATCATACTGACTTACCTTGCCCTTAGTACTGTCATCCCCTGGAGCGGTCCACCTTATAACTACCGTTCCGTTATCAGCTTTAATAATATCAAGATCGGTAATTTTTGCAGGAGGTATTATATCAGTGCCATAATCTTTTCCAACATCAGCTCCGCATCCGAAAATCATGCAAATAATCATTATCAGATTCGCTGATATGAAGCGCCCTTTCATCATTTGCCTCCCCTCTCTTTATGATTCTACTTTTTATGATGGAACTATAAGTATAATTATGACGGGCAGTTTTTGCAATCGTTTAATGGGCAATCCTATCAATAAACCACCTTCACACCTCGTGCCTGCAGGGCGGGGATGTGATCCAGAGTCGATTCTGATGAAAGCGGATTGCCGGTCAGACGGATTTCGTCGCCCGCGCCCAGACCGGAGTTGTCCACCAAAGGCGAGATATCCTCGATCTGGTTATTATTCAGGCCCAAAAGGCTGGCATTTATAAGAGCGGCCAGCGAGGTTATATCCTCGACCTGATTATTATCGAGATATAAAAACTCCAGATCGAATAACGGCCCGACGGCATTTATATTCGTGATATCGTTGCCGCTTAAATTCAGCCGTGTAATATCGGTCAGGCCGGCAAGTGATGACAGATCGGAAACCTGATTGCTGTCAATCGAAAGCTCGGTCAGGCTAATAAGCGCAGACAAGATATTTATATCCTCGATATGATTGTTTCCCAGGTTCAATTCTTCCAGATCATGCAAACCTCTTAACGGCCCAATGTTGATAATCGAGTTTCGCTCCAGATTCAGGCTCACAAGATTTTCGATATTGCCGATCCCGCTGATATTGGTGATACCCCTGTTATTTGCATCAAGCACAGTAATATCCTGAAGATCAGAATAGAAAAGGGTAGCGGTGTCTGTCCCAAGAGCCTCCCGGACAACCTCCTCGAGATTCGGATCGACAAAGAATACCGCAAAATCCTCATCATCATTATTCAGACTGCTGTCATTGCCGCAGGAGATAAAGATTGCAAAAAGAAGTAGTGGAATTAGATATTTCATATTCTTAATCCGGTATCACAAATAAAATAGGCGCTGCGGAGAATAATGCAAGAAGATTAACTGCAGCGCCTGAATGCGAAAGGGATATGTTAGCCGTCAAGCCGCATAATTTTTAATATTCATCGCTGGCGCTCATCTCAGTGTCAGGTTTATAGAGCCCCTTGAACCAGACATACCAGTTCTCACCGCCGTCTTTGGAATGCTTGATAAGCTGGGTCACAGTACCGTCAAGATTGGGCGTAAGAGTCATCCTGGACATCTCGGTCTTGCCATCTTTATTAATGGAAGTTCCGGCAAGATGCATCACGCCGTCTTTATAATATCCTTCATAGTTAATAATAGTCCCGTTGGCGGAGACCCAGTTCTGATACCATTTGTTTTCATGGGGGTTATAGTAGTTTACGCTTTTGCCTTTGATACCGGATGTTCCATCCCAGTTTTCCATAATCGCACAGCCGTTTAAGGCCTTTTCGATCCTGTTGGTACCGACCATAGTGCCCTGAGTATTGTAAACCTGCCACTCCCCCAGCCAGAAATCAAGCTGCCGGCAGTTTTTGTTGTACTCGCAGGGGGCGGAATTCATTTTGGCCTGCTTGACATAGCCTGCGAATTGGGCGTCGGATCGAATGCTTTCCAGATCGGCATCGCTTTTTAAAAGCTCAGGTTTTCCAAAACCGGCCTGGAGTGATTTATCCAGCCAGGCATGCGCCTTGTCGCTATTGCCCATTTTGGCATGAGCGCAGGCCATATTATACCTGACAATCGGGGCATAGAAGCCGTTCTCATCGGCTTTGTTATAGGCCTTCACAGCTTTGGGATAGTCACCCAGATTGTGATGACTATAGCCGAGAAAGAACCAATAGCTGCCGTTGTCCGCCTCTTGCTGTGTCAGATATTTGTAGGCTTTAACCGCATTTTGCCAGTTGCCCGCCTGCACATACTCATTGGCGTCTTCCGAAGTGTATTTGTCCGGACTGGCTTTCAAGGGCTGCACTGAGCCGATGAAAAGCACTGCCAGTGTCAATGTGAATAAAATTTTAGCCTGTTTTCTCATACTGCAAACCTCCGTATTTCGATTATTCAGTATTAAAAACAATCTCGCCCCTATAAAGTTTGTTTTTTTCAGGATCACAGCATAGCATACGGGATTATATTTGTCATGTTTCGATTTATGAAAATAATTTTGCTTTTGATTCCTCAATTTTTTCATTGATCGCATGTCCAAACATTTATATCATAAAGACCTATGCCGTTTTCAACCTGGTTTTGGATGATTGCGCCGCCCATTGTTTTGATCACGGTCGAGCTGATCTTTTTCTTTGGGTGGAGAGGGAAAAAGAAGGTCTGATGGATCCTATTCTAATCGGATTTCTTGGATATCTTTTAATCGTATTAATCGTGGGCTTTACCACAGCCCGTCTCAACAAAACCCTTCCGGACTACTTAATTGCCGGACGCAAACTGGGATCATGGGTGGTGGCGTTTTCGGAGCGCTCCTCGGGCGAATCGGCCTGGCTGCTTCTGGGGCTTCCGGCGCTGGCATGGATGGCGGGATATTCGGCCTTCTGGGATGCTATCGGATGCTGTTCGGGCATTTTATTTTCATGGATCGTAATTTCCCGCAAGCTGCGCACGGACTCCGAAACCCATGAGGCGATCACACTTCCGCGTTATTTCGAAGCCAAATTCGATGATAAGACCCAGTCATTAAAGCTGATCGCAACACTGATTATCGTCTTTTTCTTCACGCTCTATGTTGCCGCCCAGCTTCTGGGCGCGGGCAAGGTTCTTCATTTCTTTTTGGGAGTTGATGAGTTCTACGGCATGCTGATTGGCGGCGGGATTATATTATTCTACACCATGATGGGCGGATTCTTCGCGGTGGCCTGGACTGATCTTTTCCAGGGCATTTTGATGCTTGTGACCCTGTTTATACTGCCGCTTCTGGGGCTTATATATCTGGGCTTCTTTTCGCCCTTAAACGAGGCAATCGTCAGCGCTCCGGCCAATTATTTCTTTACATTTCCTAACGGCCAGGAGTTCTCGGCCTGGCATATGGGTTTGACCTCGCTGGGTACAGTCCTTTCCGGCACCGGCAACCCGCATCTGCTGTTTTTCTCCCTGAATGATTTCGCCCGGCCGGAGATATTAAACGCTATCTCGGAGAATATGCAGACCAGCAGTACGAATTTCCTGTCGATTGTGGGCGGTAAATCGGGATGGCCAATGTGGGCCGGTATTCTGGGCGGACTTGGAATCGGCCTGGGCTATATGGGACAGCCGCATCTGCTGACGCGCTTTATGGCAATCAAGGATCCCGCCAAACTCCGTCAGGGTTCTCTGGTCGCGATAACATGGGCGCTTCTGGCATTCTGGGGCGCGGTTTTGATCGGAATTGTCGCCAATGGATTAGTGCGC
>WJIM01000409.1 GCA_014730285.1 Candidatus Zixiibacteriota bacterium | reverse complement strand
GACTGCCGGAGAAATCGGATGATGATTTCGGGCAGCTGTCTATGGCATTCAATCAGATGGCCGACACTATTGTCGGCAATATGGAGGAGATGAAACGTACCGATGATCTCAGGCGTGAGCTAATCGGCAATGTCTCTCACGACCTGCGCGGACCTTTGGCCTCGCTGCAGGGTTATCTGGAGACAATTCTGATTAAGCTCGATTCGCTTTCAAAGGATGAGATGAAGCGCTTCCTGGAGATCAGTCTGGATAATGCCAATAACCTGAGCAGTCTGGTCTCGGAACTTTTCGAGCTTTCCAAGCTGGATGCTCGTCAAACCGAGCCCTCTATCGAGGTTTTCTCGATATCCGAGCTGGCGCAGGATGTGGTGATGAAGTACAAGCCGCATGCCGATGAGAAAAAGATTTCTATTAAGGCCGATCTTGATGGGACGATGCCGCTGGTCAAGGGCGATATCGGAATGATAGAAAGGGTATTATCCAACCTGCTCGATAATGCGGTCAGGTATACGCCTGAAAATGGGACAGTGTCTATCGTGCCGGAGATGCATGATAGCATGGTACGGGTTAAGATATCCGATACCGGGCATGGTATCCCTGAGGAAGACATTCCGCATATATTCGGCCGCTATTATCGCGGCAAGCGGGGCATTTCGAAAGAGAAGCAAGGCACAGGACTGGGGCTTGCTATTGCGAAGAAGATGCTCGAGCTGCACTGCAGCGATATCAAGGTCGAGACTGCAGAGGGCAAGGGCACTACATTTCATTTCGAACTCGAAGCGGTGCAGCAGAATATACCTGCCGAGAAGGCATAGCCGCCGTTATTTTCAAAAAATCATAGCGGATTCTATCCTGCTATTTAAAGGTTTTTCACTTGCTTCACGAATCTTGCCAAAATCTCACATGATATATAGAATGAATTGTTTTTGTGTATAATTGTTGCAATCCTGCAAGCTTCCTTGACAGAGATGACTGCTTTCTCCGTCAATAATTTCAACGGCTCCAAACCCCAAAGAATTTGAACACCTTCTTTTTTGCATTCGCGGCGGAGAGCTTTATCATTTGTAATGACTGTTAAACCCTGTTCTTTGGCGAGAAGCAGGGTTTCGTGGTCATCATATGCCAAAGCACCTCGCTTTTTACCCGCTTCAAGCGCTATAGAAAGTGAAGGAGCTATTATTGTCAAATCGTGCTTATTTGCCTTGCTTTCGCTTAGCTGGTCAACCTTATCGAAGGTTGATCTTCCAATATGAACGCTTCCAATTTCTGTAGAGAAGAGTCTTAGGATATTTAGATCCGAGTCGCAAAAGTCTATAAGAACATTGGCATCTATAATATAATTAAGCTCAAAATGTGGGTGCAATTTTCTCCTCCGACCAGTAGGCTGCCCTTTGGCGGGCTTCCAGCAATGATATATCCAGTATCTCGCTTGCTCTGTTAAGGGAGATGATTTCTTTCTCCACCGCCTTCCGTACTAGTCTGTCCAGCCAGTCGGTAACGAAATCATATTCTATTAGCCTTTCAGGCTCGAAGTTTTTTGGGACTTTGGATTTATTATATTTTCTTTTAATGAAAGCATTTATTTTTTTCCAGATCAGATCATCAAAAACACCCATTCCAATTAAGCGATATAATACAGTCTTGTAGCTGACATGATATATTCGTTTTACTTTAAGAATTCTATCCCAGATTGGTAAACCTGAAGTTTCAGACCATTCTTTTTCAAATCCCCTTTGGGGCATTAGGAAATAAGAGGCGAATAGGTTTGCTTCTTTTTCCTGATTCTGATCTTCCTGAGTAATTTCCACATCATATGCATTTAAGTGAAGCAGAAGATGTCCCAGCTCATGCGCGGCACTGAATATCCATCGTTCCACAGGAATACGTTCCCAGGTATTAACAACTATGGCCGGGCCACCGTCAGATTCTCCGATTGACATTCCAAAAAACGAATCCGAGGCAAGCTGGTAGGTGAGGATCTTAATTCCGTTTGCGGCAAATAGTCCACATATATCATGGATCGGTTCATCTTCATCCAGGCGCATCAATTCCCTGGCAGCCTTCGCTGCTTCCAACGAGCTTTGAGCCGACGATCTATTTTTCAGCTTTGATGGAATTTTCGATAACTTATAAGCATTATTATCACCCAAAATATCTAAAAGATAATTAAAATCATCCAGCCATTTGGATACCTTGGCCAGGATCTGGTCTCGGCGCTTTAATTTTTTTTGTGCCCTGAAACGGACCGCCTTTATGTCACGAATCTGAATAAACAAATCCTGTATTCCGACTCCCAGGGCTTTTGCTATTTTGTTAAGATTATCCATTCTTGGCATAGCCTTCCTGGATTCAAACTTCATGTAGGTTTGAGCGGAAATCCCCGCTTTTTTTGCGACTTGAGCCTGGGTCAATTGCCGGGCATGCCTAAGGCGTCTCGCATTTTTTGCTACGAATAAAGTTTCCATTATTCACCTCCTTTCAAGAGTAATAATATATATATCTACAATTTATGTCAATATATATATTGTCCTATATATGTATACGTTTATCGCGATTAAATTGTTCCGATGTTTTCAATGCATAATGTGTGGAATTCTATCGTATCTTCATATTCTGGAATGGATTTTATACCAGATGCATGCATTTGATCCTTTCTTTAAGCTTTCGTGACAGATTTGTGATATTTGCGCGGTTTTAGAGAGTAGAGATTACGGTAGTAAAAATCACTAATCAAAAATCTTAAAAAAAGGAGTTCCGCTATGTTACGTAAGTTTTTCCTTCTTACGCTGTTGATCGGCCTGGTGGCATTCGGCTGCTCGGACAACGAGACCGTTATGTCATCGGAAGGCTCTGACACTGGTGAATTTTCCGGAGTCAGCGAGCAGTTCAGGACATACCTTGAAAACGCCATTGAATCCGAAAACTATGAGCCTCAAGTACAGGAGGGTCAAAAGAAGCTCGGTGGAATATTCAGGGTAAACAGGATTGACGGTCCGACCACAATAACCGAACCGGGCGCCTATTTTCTTAACGATGATTTTTCAACGCCGGATTATGGCATCGTTGTAGAGGCGGATTTTGTCCTGCTGGTTCTGGGCAATCGTACCATAACCGGCCCCGGCAACAAGTCCGGCACAGGTGTTGCAGTACATAATTCGCACCATGTATTGATTTATGGCGGCAAATTCGAGATGTTCGGTACGGGTGTTCTTCTGGATAACACCGATCATTCCTCGGTACGCTATATTGATGTTATGGGCGGCGATGAGTTTGCCGATCCGGCTAACGGTGTCCCGCCGCAGATTGGAGTTATGCTCAAAAACAGCGCTTACAACTGGATAATCGGAAACGATATTAATATGACCAACCTGGGCATATTCGTGCGCGGCGGCGGCAGCCATCACAATAAAATCTGGTACAATGATGTCGTGGGCGGCGACCGCGGTCTTTTGGCAATCTGCTACAATCCGATTCCGGGCGAGGGTGATGACGGACCGCATGACGACCTTATCAGACAGAACAGGCTGAAGAGATTCGGCGCCGGTATTCAGACCAGTTCCGGCTCGGAAAACAACAAGTTCTTATTGAACACTATCAGATATTTCAATGAAGCATATCGTGATTTCAACGGCAGTAATCTGTTTATAAACAATGACACAGATCAGCTCGCCCCGCCCGCAACCGATATTCTCACTCTTGATTTTGAGGGTATAGGTGATCTGGGACCTGATTATGTATATGAGGGCTGGCTGATTGTGGCCGGAAGCCCTGTATCGACCGGAACCTTTACGGTTGACGGGGACGGCAATCTCAGCCAGACATTCTTCGAAGTTGCCAGCTCAGACCTTATGATGGCTACCAAATTCGTTTTGACTATAGAGCCTTATCCCGATCCTGATCCGGCTCCCGCCAGCACACATTACCTGGCAGGAGACTTCTCGGGAGACATGGCATCCTTAACGACCGCCGATCCGGCCGCTCTGGGAAGCGATTTCCTTGGTGCCAGTGGACCGTATATTCTGAATACCCCATCCACGGCTTCCGATGACAGTGATTATCATGCCGGTATCTGGTGGCTTGATCCGATGGCGGGTCCTGGCGCGACCCTGGATCTTCCCGAGCTTCCTGCGGGCTGGACCTACGAGGGCTGGGTAGTCGGCCCGGGCGGTCCTGTGACTACCGGTAAGTTCACCGAAGTTGACGAGGTCGACTTCGATGCCGGCGGCCCGACGGCCGGACCTGATCCTATACCTCCTTTCCCGGGACAGGATTATGTCGATCCGCTTATGAGCCTTATCGGCTATGCAGCAGTTATTTCGATCGAGCCTTATCCGGATAACAGCCCCGTGCCGTTTGAATTGAAACCTTTGCTTGACGGCAATATAGAAGATGTTGGGATCGGTGTCCTGCAATCCATGAGCAATAATGCTTCCGCATTCCCAACTGGTAGTGCGAGCAAGTAATCGGCATGCGTCGATCAACTGTTCCCACAAGCGGAAAGGGGCAGAGCTTAAGCTCTGCCCCTTATTTTTTGCCTTCATGAAATCCCCTATTCCTATTTTGAGATAATTTTTGGCATTCTTATTTTTATTTGCAACAACAGACTTTCAATCCCGTAATCAATAGTCAGCAGAGTCAAGTGAGCGCCCGTACGTCGTAATCTTTTACACAATCAGGAGAAAAACCATGAGGCGTGTACTGGTTCTCACTTGCCTGCCTGCTGTGCTGGTTATGGCGTGGGCGCTCGCTTTATCTGCACAGGGCACATTAGAAGGGGACAGATTAGTCCCGGAAATCGAAGCCTTTCGTATAAACCCGCATCCCCCCGTAATCGATGGAAATCTGGACGATCCGGTCTGGCAGCATGATGAACTCATGCTGGTAAGTAAATTTATCCAGCGTGAGCCGGATGAGGGTAAGGAGGCCACCGAATCCACACTGGTGGCGGTTGCCTATGATGATGATGCGGTATATGTGGCTTTCTGGTGTTACGACAGCGAGCCGGATAAAATGATCAGACAACTTGTCCGCCGTGATCGCTGGTCGGAGTCCGATCGAGTTACCGTGCGGATCGATCCCTTCCATGACCATCAGAACGGCCATGCATTCGAGGTTAGTTCGGCCGGGGTCTTGCGTGATGCACGTTACTTTGACGATGTAGGCGCGGATATGTCCTGGGATGCTGTCTGGGATGCCAAGGTCAAAAAACATTCCTGGGGCTGGGGGGCGGAATTCAAGATACCCTATCATTGTCTGAGGTTTACCGAAAAAGAAGAGCATACCTGGGGAATAGATTTCCAGAGGTATATCAGCCATAACGGGGAAACCGATATCTGGGCTTATACCCCGCCCTCGAAAGGTGGATTTGTGTCCAATTTCGGACATGTCAGAGGGCTGAGAGGAATTCATTCCAGCGGGCGAATCGAATTGATGCCTTATGCTGTCTCAAGTACCGAGACGGAGCCGAAATCGGCGGGCAATCCTGACGGCCGGGATTTTATGGGGGATATGGGCTTCGATGTGAAATATGCGCTTTCATCGAATCTGATTCTGGACGCTACAATAAATCCCGATTTTGGCCAGGTGGAGCTGGATCAGCCGGTTTTGAATCTGTCGGCTTACGAAACCTACTTTCCGGAAAGACGGCCGTTTTTCCTGGAGGGATCTGATTTATTTAATACGGATTTTGATCTGTTCTATTCACGCAGAATAGGAAGGCCTCCGCGGCAGAATGTGGATGATGATGAGCTTGGATTCTATAAGGATTATCCCAATGAAACCACTATTCTGGGTGCGGCCAAGCTGACCGGGAAGCTATCTTCGGGTACATCGATTGCATTTCTAAATGCCGTGACCGCAGAGGAGGAGGCCGAATATGCGGCTCTTTCGAACTACCGAGATGATACCACCTGGGTTGACGGCGAGCCGGTGGTTGAAAGTGTGCCTCAGGATACTACTTATCGAAAGGGTGTGGTAGAAAAATCCGCCAATTATTCGGTGCTCAGAATCAAGCAGGATATTTTTGGTAGCTCGCATGTGGGCGGTATGCTGACAATGGCCTCGCAGGAGAGCTTACATCCGGCGGTAACCGGCGGAATTGACTGGCGTTTGGCCTCGGGAAACAGCATGTGGGTCTTAAGCGGCCAGACTGTTTTCAGCCGGGTTGATAGCCGGGAGACCGGCTTCGGTTTTGAAGCCCAGCTTGATAAGGCCGCTGGCGATCATTTCCGGGGGGCCGTGGGAGTGGAGATCAAAGATCCCAACCTGAATCTTAATCGTTTGGGCTTTATATACCGCAATAGTAACCGCGAGGTCTGGTCATGGTTCCAGTATCGCACCCGTGACGACTGGTGGATAGTCCGCAATAGCTGGAATAATCTGAACTTCCATTCCTCCTGGAATTACGATGGAATCAATAACTCTCTGGGCGGCAATTTCAATACCAATATAGAGTTTACAAATTACTGGTCGATGAGCTGGAGTTTTTCAGTGCAAGCCGAGAAATACAGTGATCTGGAGACACGCGGCAACGGTCTCTGGGAATGGCCGGTATATCCCACGGCGGCTACCTGGCTTAATATCAGTACCGACCAGCGCAAGAATGTATCTTTCCATGCTGGGATCGGCGGTGGTGATGATCGCGGCGGAAATCATCGCAGTATACATTTCGATGTTAATACCCGCCCCAGAAGCAACATTGAATTTACCACCGGTATCGCATTGCAGCGCTACAATAATGCCAAACGCTGGGTCACAAATGCTTATGATGAAAATGATAAATTACAATCCGTCTTCGGCGATCTGGATCAGGACGTGATTAATCTCTACATGTCCGGAAACTGGCTTTTAAGCCGTGATCTTTCACTGCAATTTTCAGCCGTGGGGCTTTTAAGCGGACTGGATTATCAGAACTACCGTAATTATCTGGGCGGCAATGAATATTCTGATCCGCTCGATGAATTTGATAACGATTACAGTTACTCGGCAATAAATTCGACTCTGCTTCTGAGATGGGAGTATATTCCCGGAAGCACGCTATATATGGTCTGGACCCGAGCCCGTCCCGAGGTCGATGGAAATACAAACAGCCTTGTTCTCGACCGTGATCTCGACCGCTTCTTCAGCGCGGGATCAACGAATGTATTCCTGATTAAGGTAAGTTACTGGCTGAATATATAAAAATCTGGATAGGGATATGTTTTTATGGCGCCGTTAAAACCGGCGCCATGAATTCAGTATTTGCATCACAAATCTGTTTTTTCCTTTGGCATCGCAGTTCGCTAATTAAATGGCGCCTTTATTCTCAAAAATCCGAACAAATCCTTGATATGTATGTTGTTAGTTATTGTATGATAGTGCATGGAAGAAAAAGGGTGGTAATAGAGAATATTACCCCGCAGATAGACTGCGGCCGTTTTCCTGCAAAACGTGTTGTGGGAGAGAAGGTTGTGGTTGAAGCCGACGTCTTCTCCGATGGCCATGATCAGGTGGTAGCCTCTCTTTTATACCGGAAAACCGGCGCCCGGAAATGGAATCAGATTCCAATGAAGCCTATGGTCAACGACCGCTGGAGGGCGGAATTTAAGATCGAGGAGATCAGCGAATACGAATTTACTGTCCAGGGCTGGATCGATCATTTCCGGACATGGCAAAAGGATCTGTTCAAGAAATACGATGACGGCCAGAATATCGAAGTCGATTTGATGGTCGGCGTAAATCTTCTCAAAGAAATTAGTGAGCGTGCCACAAAAACGGATATAAAAAAATTCGATAAGTGTATTGCCGTACTGGAAGGAAAGGATAAATCCAAGGCAATCGCTCTTGCGCTGGGAGAGGATCTCCGTGAGCTTGCCGATAAATATCCCGATCACAGCAAGGCAAGTATCCACAGCAACACTCTAAGGATCGTGGTTGATCGTCCCAGAGCGCTGTTCAGCACATGGTACG
This sequence comes from Candidatus Zixiibacteriota bacterium, assembly GCA_014730285.1. Classification (GTDB taxonomy): domain Bacteria; phylum Zixibacteria; class MSB-5A5; order JAABVY01; family JAABVY01; genus JAABVY01. The sequence continues at coordinate 18,390 of WJIM01000409.1, read as the reverse complement.
AGCTTTTCCCGCGTTCGATTGCGGACGATTCAAAAAAGCATGGGACTTTCAAAGACTGCAAGAAAATGATCCCGAAGATTGCGGAAATGGGTTTTGATGTGCTCTATCTTCCGCCTATTCATCCAATCGGTAAGACTAACAGGAAGGGCCGGAACAACAATCCCAAATCGAAAAAAGGCGATCCGGGTTCTCCCTGGGCAATCGGCTCGAAAGAGGGCGGACATAAGGCGATTCATCCCCAGCTCGGCACTTTAGCAGATTTCAAGCAGCTCATAAAAAGCGCAGGAGAGCATGGCATGGAAGTAGCAATGGATATTGCATTTCAATGCTCTCCCGACCATCCATACATAAAAGAGTATCCGCAATGGTTCAGGAAAAGACCTGACGGGACTATTCAGTATGCGGAAAATCCTCCCAAGAAATATGAGGATATCGTGCCGATCAATTTCGAGACCGAGGACTGGGAAGCGCTCTGGAAAGAGCTCAAGGATGTTATGATGTTCTGGATCGACAAGGGAATTCGTATCTTCCGTGTGGATAATCCGCATACCAAATCGCTGACCTTCTGGGAATGGGTTATTGGAGAAATCAAGAATGAATACCCGGATATAATCTTCCTGGCAGAGGCGTTTACGAGGCCGAAATTGATGTACCGTCTGGCCAAGGCAGGATTTACGCAGTCCTATACGTATTTTACCTGGCGCAACAGCAAACATGAAATCATGCATTACATGAATGAACTGACCAAGACCGAGGTGGTGGAATTCATGCGTCCCAATTTCTGGCCGAATACTCCGGATATTCTGCCGGAATACCTGCAGTACGGCGACCGTCCGGCATTCATTATAAAGCTAATCCTTGCGGCAACGCTCTCATCGAACTACGGTATGTATGGCCCGGCATTCGAGCTTTTGGTCAACGAGGCTCTTCCGGGACGTGAGGAGTATCAGGATTCCGAGAAGTATGAGATCAAAAAATGGAATTATAATGTCAAGGGAAACCTGCGGAATCTGATCGGAATCATAAACAGGATTCGCAAAGAAAATCCGGCGCTCCAGACCACGCGAAATATCAGATTCCTGCCGGTGGATAACGAATATCTGCTGGCATTCGAGAAGGACTCCGATGACAATTCGGACACGATTATAGTAATTATAAATCTGAGCCCGTATCATAAGCACAGCGGATGGGTTGAGCTTCCGCTTGATGAGTGGGGCATCTCCGAATCGCAGACATTCCTTGTGCATGATCTGGTCGCGCAGGATAAATATGTATGGCAGGGCAGCCGTAATTACATCGAGATAAATCCCCACAGCATGCCGGGGCACATTTTTAAAGTACACAGAAAACTGAGACGCGAAAGCGATTTCGACTATTACATGTAGGAGAAAATCACTTTGCCTAAGAAAAAAGAATCCAATCTGGAGAAAGATCCTCTTTGGTACAAAGATGCTGTAATCTATCAGCTTCATGTCAAGTCGTTTGCCGACAGCAACGGTGACGGGATCGGTGATTTTAAGGGGCTTACAAGCAAGCTGGGCTACCTCGAGAACCTGGGAGTGACCGCTTTGTGGATACTGCCCTTTTATCCCTCGCCCCAGAAGGACGACGGCTATGATATCGCCGATTATTTCAATGTCAATCCCGACTACGGCACATTGAAGGATTTCAGGGAGTTCCTGCGCGAGGCTCATACCCGCGGTATCCGTGTTATTACCGAGCTGGTACTGAATCATACTTCCAGCGATCACAAATGGTTTCAGGGTGCACGCCGGGCAAAGCCGGGTACCAAAACGCGGGATATGTATGTCTGGAATGATAATCCCGACAAGTACAAGGATGCGCGCATAATATTTCAGGATTTCGAATCCTCCAACTGGTCCTGGGATTCTGACGCCGAAGCTTATTACTGGCATAGGTTTTATTCACATCAGCCGGATTTGAATTTCGACAATCCCAAGGTCAAAAAAGAGATGTTTCGTGTGATCGATTACTGGCTCAAGATGGGTGTGGACGGTGTACGTCTGGACGCAGTTCCCTATCTTTACGAGCGTGAAGATACCAACTGCGAGAACCTGCCTGAGACACATCAGTTTTTAAAAGAGCTGCGCGAGCATGTAGATAGCAGGTTCGAGGATAAAATGCTTCTGGCCGAGGCCAATCAATGGCCGGAGGATGCGGCCGCATATTTTGGCGAGGGGGATGAATGCAACATGGCCTTCCATTTCCCTGTTATGCCGCGCATGTTTATGGCAATTCAGATGGAGGACAGCTTCCCGATCACTGATATCCTGCGGGAGACGCCCGAAATCCCCGAGAACTGCCAGTGGGCAATGTTCCTGAGGAATCATGACGAACTCACTCTTGAAATGGTTACCGATGAAGAACGGGACTATATGTACCGTGTATATGCCCGTGATCCGCGCACCAAAATTAATCTGGGAATTAGACGACGTCTGGCGCCGCTTCTAAGCAACAACCGCAGACGAATCGAGTTGATGAACATTCTCCTGCTGTCACTGCCGGGCACTCCGGTTATCTATTACGGTGACGAGATTTCGATGGGGGATAATTATTATCTGGGTGACCGTAACGGTGTACGTACACCGATGCAGTGGAGCCCGGACAGGAACGCCGGTTTTTCCAAGGCCAATCCGCAGAAGCTCTTTCTGCCCGTGATAATCGATCCCGAGCATCACTACGAGACCCTGAATGTCGAGAATCAGGAGCGCAACCTGTCATCGCTTTTATGGTGGATGCGGCGGGTTATTGCCATGCGCAAACAGCACAAGGCCTTCAGCCGGGGCAGCTTTGAACTTATCTCCTCGGATAATCCTAAGGTGCTGTCCTTTGCCAGGAAGTATGAGGATGAGACTATTCTGGTTATCGTGAATTTGTCGCGCTTTGCTCAGGTGGTCAATCTGGACCTTTCCGAATATGAGGGCTGTATACCCGAGGAATCCTTCAGCCAGAATCTTTTCCCTCAGATCAAAGGCGATGAGTATGTACTCACACTGGGACCGCATAATCATTACTGGTTTAATCTTCATCCGGAATCCGAATTTGCAGAGGATGTGGAATTTGACGAGGATCTGGTTCTGAGTGTGAGGGGTGACTGGCTGAATCTTATCAGGGGACGTCAAAGAGAAAAATTCGAGAAAGCAGTTCTCCCGAAATATGTAAGGAAATCGCGCTGGTTCGGGGCCAAAACGAAGAATATAAGAAAGGTGAAGATCGAGGAGGAGGCCTTTACCGCCCTGACTCCGGAATCCTCTGTGATCCTGATCATCAGAGCAACTTATACTGACAGCAGCAATGACCTTTTTGTACTGCCCTTGTCATTTGCGCCTGAAAAGAAAGCTGAGGAGATTGTTGAGGATTATCCTCAAAGTCTGATAGTGCGTTTACGGGCAGAGGGTGAAGAGGGTATTGTATATGACGCAGTATATGACGAAAGCTTTCACACGTCGCTTTTAACCTCGATTCTGAGACGAAGAAAGATCAAGGGCAGAATTTCGGATTTTACCGGCAGGCCGGGGAGAAAGCTCAGAAAGCTCGTGGGCGGGGCGATATCGGATATCGAATCCTGGCCGATGAAGGCGGAACAGAGTAATACGTCCATAGTATACGATGATAAAATTGTGCTCAAGCTTTACCGTCATATGCAGGAGGGGATGAATCCCGATTACGAGATAACGCGCTATTTGACGGAGAAGGCTAAGTTCGAGAATATCCCGTCTTATGCCGGATCGATTGAATATATAGACAGAAATGGCGATAATTATATCATAGCCACGGCCCAGGAGTTTATCGAAAATGCCGGGGATGCCTGGAGTTACACTCTTGATGTTGTCTCCAAATATTTCGAACGGGCTTTGGGTAAGGGAAAACCGGCCTATGAGGTTATGGAGGAATATCCGTCGTTTACGGAGGTTAATGAAGCTGAAATACCGCATATTATTCATGACCTGGTTGGCGGGCTTTTCCTTGAGATGATGTCTGTGCTCGGTAAGCGTACCGGCGAGATGCATCTGGCGCTGATTGGAGATCGTGACAACAAGGATTTCAGGCCGGAGAGCTTTTCGACTCTTTATCAGAGAGCTTTGTATCAGTCGATGCAGAGCCTGGTGAGACGGACTTTGAAGCTTTTGGATAAGAATATGAAAAGTATACCGGAGGATTTTCGCGGTCAGGCGGAGATGATACGAAAGTCGGAAGATGAGATTTTGAAACGCATGAAGCGAATCCTTCGTAAGAAAATGTCGGCCCAGCGAACCCGTATACACGGGGATTATCACCTGGGTCAGGTACTCAATACCGGTAAAGATTTTGTGATACTTGATTTCGAGGGTGAGCCGGCCCGGGTTATTAGTGAGCGCAGAATAAAGCACTCGCCCTTAAAGGATATTGCCGGGATGATTCGTTCGATCCATTATGCGGCCTACTCATATTTCATGACCAGGCCCAAATTGCATGCGGAGCAGATGAATCTGCTTGAGTCATGGATCGAGCCCTGGTATCTTTATGTCTCCGGGGTGTTCTTTGGAGCCTATATGGATACAGTGAGTGAATCGGATATTATCCCGAAAGAAAACGGCGAGTTGGAAACTCTATTGCAGACGTTCCTGCTCGAGAAAGGTATCTATGAGCTCGGCTATGAGCTTAACCACAGGCCGGACTGGATAACGATTCCGATTCGCGGTATAGAGTATCTTCTGGTAAGTTGAAGTGAAAATACAGGACGAGGAGCATAATTATGGCTGAACGTGTAGATGAAAAATCGAAAGTTATTCACGGACCCAGCCTTTTGAGTGAATACGATGTTTATCTTTTCAGGCAGGGGAATCATTATAGAGTTTATCAGAAGCTGGGGGCGCATCGGATGGAAGTTGACGGTCAGGCGGGGACCTTATTCTCGGTCTTTGCGCCCAATGCCAAGGAAGTAAGTGTGATGGGCGATTTCAACGAATGGGATCGATCCTCGCATCCGTTGGCGATCAGATGGGACGGCTCCGGTATTTGGGAGGGCTTTGTCCCGGACGCAAAGAAGGGACAGCTTTATAAATACCATATAAAATCGAGCTTCAATAATTATGAAGTTGATAAGGGCGATCCGTTTGCCATCTCATGGGAGCTTTCCCCTAAAACCGCCTCGCAGATCTGGGATTTGGAATACGAGTGGAATGATGATGAGTGGATGAGTACGCGGGGCGAGAGAAACAAGCTGGAAGGCCCGATTTCGATATACGAGCTGCATCTGGGATCATGGCGGCGCAAGCCGGAAGAGGATAATCGGTATTTGAACTACCGTGAAATCGCACATGAGCTGGCGGATTATATTAATGAAATGGGTTTCACTCATGTTGAGCTTCTGCCGATTATGGAACATCCCTTCTACGGCTCCTGGGGTTATCAGACAGCCGGCTATTTTTCGCCCACCAGCCGTTTTGGCAGTCCTCAGGACTTTATGTACTTTGTGGATTACTTGCACAGTCAGGGAATCGGCGTGATCCTGGACTGGGTGCCCTCGCATTTTCCGTCGGATAATCACGGTCTGGTATACTTCGATGGTACTCATCTGTTCGAGCATGAGGACCCGCGCAAGGGATTCCATCCAGACTGGCAAAGTTATATTTACAACTACGGCCGCAATGAGGTCAGGAATTTCCTCCTGGCCAGCGCCATGTTCTGGCTGGATCAGTATCACATTGACGGATTCAGGGTGGATGCGGTGGCATCGATGCTGTATCTGGATTACTCCCGTAAGGAGGGGGAATGGATTCCCAATGAACACGGCGGCCGCGAGAATATCGAAGCTATAAATTTTCTGAGGCAGTTTAACGAGATGGTTTACAAGGAGTATCCGGATGTGCAGACCTATGCCGAGGAATCGACAGCCTGGCCGATGGTATCTCGTCCCAATTATCTGGGAGGCCTCGGCTTCGGCATGAAATGGAATATGGGCTGGATGCATGACACCCTGGATTATTATGCCAAAGAGCCGGTTCACAGGAAATTCCATCACAGCCAGTTATCTTTCAGTATCTGGTACTCGTTCTTCGAGAATTTCGTGCTTCCGTTGTCGCATGACGAGGTCGTGCATGGCAAGGGTTCGCTTTTGAACAAGATGCCCGGGGATGACTGGCAGAAGTTCGCCAATTTGCGTGCACTTTTCGGTTATATGTTCACGCATCCGGGCAAGAAGCTGCTTTTTATGGGCGGAGAGTTCGGGCAATGGAAAGAATGGAATCATGATACCAGCCTGGACTGGCATTTAACCGAATTTCCATTTCACAAAGGCATGCAGAACTGGATTCGCGACCTTAATAATTTTTACAAAAACAATCCGGCTCTTTATGAGCGCGATTTCGAGAACGAGGGTTTTCAGTGGATCGATTTCGGCGACTGGCAGCAGAGTGTAATATCGTATATGAGGCTTGGCAAAACCGCAAAAGAATCTATTATTGTGGTTTGCAATCTTACGCCGGTGCCGCGGGATCACTACAAGATAGGGGTGCCCGAAAGCGGTTACTGGGAAGAGGTCTTAAATAGTGACGCGGAGATTTACGGCGGAAGCGGCCAGGGCAATTACGGCGGCGTGAATACTCTGCCGGTTGCAAATCACGGCCAATACGATTCGATTTCTGTAAACCTTCCACCTTTGAGCGTGGTAGTATTTAAGAAGGAACTTGAATAAAAAGGCAATTTGATCCGGTAAGGGCTACGGAATTACCAAAAGGGAGATTTCAGGGATGAAGATCGGCGCATATTACAAAGGCGTTAATAAGTGCGAGTTTACATTATGGGCGCCTCATCTGGATCGTCTTGATCTGAAAATACTTTCTCCAAATGAACAGATAGTCCCCATGAAGAAGATAGAGAGGGGCTGCTGGCATGCGGAGGCAGATGATCTCGAACCGGGTTCGAGATATGTTTATCGTATCAATGATGAGCACGATAAACCGGACCCCGCATCCTTCTATCAGCCCGACGGCGTTCATGAACCCTCACAAGTTGTAGATCATGGGAAATTCAAATGGGATGATAAGGGCTGGAAAGGTCTTCCGCTGGAAGAAATGATCTTCTATGAGACGCATATCGGTACATTTACATCGGAAGGGACATTTGACGAGGCCTGCAAACGTCTTGATTATCTGATTGACCTGGGTGTGAATACGATAGAAATTATGCCGGTGGCGCAGTTTCCCGGATCTCGCAACTGGGGATATGACGGCGCCTATCTGTATGCCGTACAGAACAGCTACGGCGGCCCGGAGGGGTTGAAGTATCTGGTGAATGAATGCCATAAGCGTGATATTGCCGTATGCCTGGATGTTGTTTACAATCATCTCGGGCCTGAAGGAAATTATATCTCGCAGTACTGTCCCTATTTCACGGAGAAGTATCATACTCCCTGGGGGGCGGCTGTTAATTTCGATGACGCCTTCAGTGACGGCGTCAGAAATTTCGTTATACAAAACGCGCTCTACTGGTTCGAGCATTTTCATATCGATGCTCTGCGTCTGGATGCCATCCACGGTATCTTCGACATGGGAGCAAAGCATATTTTAAAGGAGATGGCGGAGGAGGTCGACGGCTTCTGCCGCAAACAGGGCCGCAGACATTACCTGATTGCTGAAAGCGACCTCAATGATATAAGAGTTATTCAGCCCTGGGCCGAGGGCGGTTATGGTATGGACGGTCAGTGGTCGGATGATTTCCATCATTGTATGCATACCCTCCTGACCGGCGAGGATAAAGGCTATTATGCCGATTTCGGCAAAATAGATCATCTGCTGAAAGCACTCCGGGAGGGATTCGTGTATTCCTGGGATTATTCTGTTTACCGCAGGCGTATGCACGGAAGTTCGTCTGTGAGCATGCCTGCCGAGCAGTTCACCGTATTTATCCAGAATCATGACCAGGTCGGCAACCGCATGATGGGGGAGAGGCTTTCCTCGCTGGTATCATTCGAGGCCTTGAAGCTGGCTGCCGGAGTGATGCTTACCTCGCCCTATGTACCGCTTTTGTTCATGGGCGAGGAATACGCCGAGGACAATCCGTTTTTGTATTTTGTCAGCCATGGCGACAAAGATCTGATCAACGCAGTTCGTGAAGGACGCAAGCGTGAATTCAAGGCGTTCGGCTGGGAAAAAGAGCCTCCCGATCCGCAAAGCGATGAGACATTTAAAAAGTCGATGCCTGATTTCAGCAAGGCTGAAAAGGACAAACATAAGGCCATGCAGGATTACTATAAAACGCTTATCGGCCTTCGAAAGGAAAATCCCTCGCTGGCCCATCTGGAGAAGACCTCTTGCGAGGTCTGGCGCGAAAAAGATTTGCCTGTAGTTTGCATGATAAGAAGATCTCCCAAACAGGCTGTGTTTACGGCGGCCAACATTTCCGATAATACAAACAGCCTAAGTATTCCGGATAAAGCCGGGGGTTTGAATCTGCTGGTCGACTCCTATGATGAGAGGTGGAATGGCGAGGGAAGTTCAGTGCCGAAGAATCCGGATGCGGGAAATGAGATTAAGCTTGGAGCACACCAGTTTTTGATCTTTGAGAGTAAGGCATAAAATGGAAAAGCATATAATCATACACGGGCATTTTTACCAGCCTCCGCGTGAGAATCCCTGGCTGGAAGCAATCGAAATTCAGGATTCGGCCTATCCCTACCATGACTGGAACAGCCGTATTACCGCCGAATGTTATGCGCCCAATACCGCCTCGCATATTCTCGATGCCGAGCGGCGGATTATCGATATCAGCAATAACTATTCGCGGATCAGCTTCAATTTCGGTCCGACTCTTCTGGCCTGGCTGAAATGGTATGATCCTGAGATTTACGAGGCAGTTCTGCAGGCTGATAAGGATAGCATTGAGCGGTTTTCCGGGCATGGTTCGGCGATGGCCCAGTGCTATAACCATAGTATTATGCCGCTTTCCAATGATCGCGATAAGAGAACACAGATAATCTGGGGCATTGAGGATTTCAGGAAACGTTTCGGGCGTGATCCTGAGGGTATGTGGCTGCCGGAGACAGCAGTGGACATCGAATCGCTGGAGCAAATGGCGGATAACGATATTAGGTTCACACTTCTGGCGCCGCATCAGGCTAAGAAGATCAGAAAGATTGGCGATGGGGAGTGGAATGATGTTTCCGATTCCTCTGTCGATCCCAGGCGGCCTTATCTTTGTAATCTGCCCTCGGGTAAATCGATTACGCTTTTCTTTTATGACGGGCCGATTTCACAGGATATCGCTTTCGGAGGACTTCTTTCCAATGGCGAAGTCTTCGCCAATCGTCTGCTCTCGGCCTTCGAGGAGAACGGCGCTGAGCCGCAGCTTGTGCATATAGCCACCGACGGCGAGACTTACGGTCATCACCAGACTCATGGCGATATGGCGCTGGCATATTGTTTGTACTTTCTCGAAAATGAAACACCGGTAAAACTAACTAATTACGGCGAGTATCTGGAAAAACATCCTCCCGAATACGAGGTCGAAATTATCGAGGATTCCTCCTGGAGTTGTGTGCACGGCATCGAACGCTGGAGAAATGACTGCGGATGTTCCTCGGGCATGCACGGCGGCTGGAATCAAAAGTGGCGCGCACCTTTACGGGGAGCGCTGGACTGGCTGAGGGATAATCTGATCGAAATATACGAGGCTATCGGTTCAAAGCTATTGAACGATCCCTGGCAGGCCAGAGAAGATTACATTAGCGTAATCCTGGACAGATCAGATGATAATGTGGAAAAGTTTTTTGGAGATCATGCCCGTAAAAAGTTTTCTCACGAAGATAAAGTCAGAATTCTGCGCTTGATGGAGATGCAGAGGCATGCCATGCTGATGTATACCAGTTGCGGCTGGTTCTTTGACGAGGTCTCGGGGCTTGAGACGGTGCAGGTGATAGAGTATGCGGCCCGTGCAATGCAACTTGCGAAAGAAGCCAGCGGCATTGAGCTTCAGGATGCTTTCAAGGGCTTGATGGAACGGGTGCCCAGCAATCTCGATGAGCACAAGCACGGCGCGGATATTTACGTGAAATATGTTGAACCGAGTATACTGGATCTGCTGCGTGTGGGCGCACATTACGGTATAAGTTCTCTTTTCCGGGAATTCTCGGATGAGGACAGCATCTATAACTATGGAGTAAAGGGTGAGATATTCGACCGTTCCGAGGTCGGACGGCAAAGACTGGAGATCGGCTCGGTGCATATCCGTTCCAATATCACCTGGAACGAGGAGGATATCAGTTTCGCCGCGCTTCATCTGGGCGGACATAATATCATGGGCGGTGCGCTGTCTCGAATGGAAAAGAATCAGTTCGATGCCATGCTGAAAGATATTCACAGCAGCTTTATGCAGAGCGATATTTCTGAGGTTGTGCATTATACGGACAAGTACTTCGAGAACAACAGTTTCTCTCTGCGGCATCTTTTCAAGAATGAGCAGCGTTCAATAATGAAAGAGCTTCTGGATCGAAGCGCAATAGATATCGATACATCATTCCGGCAGTTGTACGAAAATCAGTATCCGGTGATACAGGCGCTTTCCGGTTTGAATATGCCCCTTCCGGACTATTTCTCGATCCTGATGAAATTCGTGTTAAACCGAGATATGCGCAAAAATCTCGAGAGCGAGAAAATTGACTTAGAGGAGCTGGAAAGAAATGTGGAGGAACTCAGACGCTGGCCGCTTGAAATCGACAAGGATACTCTGGGATATTTGACCAGTTCCAAAATCGATGAGCTGACCTCTCAGTGGAAAAGCAGTCCTGAGGGAATTGAGCTTTTGCAGACAATGAATCTTCTTCTGGAGAAGCTTGAATCTCTTGATCTTAAATATAATCTCTGGAAATCGCAGGTGCGCTATTTCACGATTGGCAGGAATTATTATCCCGAGGTGCGGGATAAAGCCGAAACGGGCGATAAAAATGCACAGAATTGGGTTGAGCAGTTTAAGCAGCTCGGCGAGCATATAAGGGTCAGGGTGGAATGACACATATCCCGATATCAACATACAGAATCCAGTTCACGCCCTCATTCGGATTTAAGGATGCCGAACATGTAATCGAGTATCTTTCCGAGCTGGGAATATCGGATATATATGCCTCTCCAATATTTCATGCACGCAAAGGATCCACGCATGGCTATGACATAGTCGATCCGTTGAGCCTCAATCCCGATCTGGGCACAGAAGAGGACTTCGACAACCTGAGCAAGGCTGTCAAAAACCGTGGTATGGGCTGGCTTCAGGATATTGTCCCCAATCACATGGCTATCAATTCCGATAATAAAATGCTGATGGATATCTTCGAGGCAGGTGAAAATTCTAAGTATTACAACTTTTTCGAAATCGACTGGGACCATCCCTATGAAAATATGAAGGGCAAGATGCTGGTGCCGATGCTGGGCAGGCTTTATGCCGAATGCCTTGAGGATGGCGAGATCACATTAAGATATGACCAAAACGGATTGAGCATAAATTACTATGAACTGTGTCTGCCCCTTTTGATAGGCTCGTATGCGCGGCTATTCCGCCATAATATCGAAGCGCTGGAAGAATCTCTGGGTGAGAATGACTCCGAGTACATAAAATTTCTGGGTACCATAAACCTCATAGAAAATATCTCATCCAAAAACGACAGCGATTCATACTACCGCCAGGTCAAGCATGTAAAGAGAATTCTCTGGTCGCTGTATCAGGATAATGATGCTGTGAGGACTTTTGTCGATTCCAATCTGGCCTATTTTAATTCGGAGACGGATGATAATTGCGGTATCGAAGCACTCGACGATTTGATTGGCGAACAGCTCTTCCGTCTTTCATTCTGGAAAGTGGCCTCGGAGGAAATCAACTACCGCCGCTTCTTTACGGTCAATGATTTAATCTCGGTCAATATTCGCAGCAAAAAAGTGATGGAACACACCCATCAATTGGTCTTCAAGATGCTCGAGAAGGGCAGCTTTACCGGACTGCGGATCGATCATATCGACGGCCTCTTCGATCCGGAGCAGTATCTAAAAAGGCTGCGTGAAAAAACCGGCGATGCTTTTATTGTGGTCGAGAAGATTCTGGAAGAGAAGGAGAGCCTGCCTCCGCAATGGCCGGTGCAGGGGACTACGGGGTATGAGTTCCTGAATCATCTTAACTGGCTTTTGTGCGACCAGGAAAACCGCGATCGCTTCAGTAAACTGTATTACAAGTACGCTCGATTATCGCAAAGCTATGAGGAGATACTGCATGAAAAGAAAAAGCTGATTATCGAGAAGCACATGGCCGGCAATATCGACAATCTGGCGCAGTATATCAAGCATATCTCCGGCCATGACCGTTACGGCCAGGATATTACCCTTTTTGGCCTCAAGCGTGCGCTGGAGGAGGTAATCGCGATGTTTTCCGTGTATCGCACATATATCAATGATGACTCCGTGCGTGAGACCGATAAGAAGATAATCGGCCAGGCAATCGAGGCCGCCCATGAGAGAAATCCCGACCTGGCATACGAACTAAAATTCATTGAAAAGTTTTTGCTCCTGAAATATGATGATTCAGCTCCGGAGGATGAAAAACAGCGCTGGATGCATGTAATCATGAATTTCCAGCAGTACACCGGCCCGGTGATGGCCAAGGGATTCGAGGATACCATTCTCTACATATATAACCGCCTGACTTCATTGAACGAGGTCGGAAGCGATCCGCATAATTTCGGAATATCGAAAGAGCATTTCCACAGATTCAATAAACTACAAACGGAAAGCTTTCCGTTTTCACTCAACACGACCTCGACTCATGATACCAAGCGGGGCGAGGATACCCGCGCCCGCATCAATGTTCTCTCGGAGATTCCCACCGAGTGGGAGCAGAACCTGAAAAACTGGATCAAGATCAACCGCAGCAAGAAGAAAAAAGTGCGGCAGCAGTATGCCCCGGATTATAATGATGAGTATTTCCTGTATCAGACTATTCTGGGGACATATACCGATCTGGGAGATGCCGAGGTTTATAAAGAGCGAATCAAGGAATATGTTATCAAGGCGGTACGCGAGGCCAAGGTGCATACGGCCTGGATCAAGCCGGATAACGAATATGAAGAGGCCTTTCTGGGATTTATCGATAAAATATTTGACAGGGTGAAGAATAACCATTTCTGGGATGAGTTCGTACCGTTCCACAGGAAAATTTCCCATTACGGCGTCTTCAACTCCCTTACGCAGACATTGATAAAAATGACCAGTCCAGGGGTGCCGGATTTCTACCAGGGCACCGAATACTGGGATCTGACTCTGGTCGATCCCGATAACCGGCGACCCGTGGACTTCGAAAAGCGTCACAGGAGCCTTGATAATATCAGGCAGGCTGTCGATAACGATCCTGAAGGCCTGATCGAAAAGCTTTTGGAGAAAAAGGCAAATGGAAGGATAAAGCAGTTTTTGATTCACAGAATTCTGACTGCGAGAAATAAAGAAGCTAATATGTTTCTAAAAGGAAGTTACATCCCCCTCGAATGCCATGGGAAACATGATAATAATATAATTGCTTTCGGCAGAAGCTTTGAAGGTTCATATGCGGTCATTGTCGCACCCAGGCTTTTGACCGGCATAATCCGAGAGGATGAGATGCCCTTGGGCGAGAGAGCCTGGGAAGATACGAAGATTGCGCTTCCGGAAGACTTTCCCCAAAGCTGGAATAATACAATCACGGGAAAAACGATTAAGAGCGAAGACAATACGTTTTATGCGAGCACTTTATTCAATAGCTTTCCCGGTGTATTGCTCATAGGTGAGGAGCAGTCATGATAAAAAGAGGCAGCGGAATCCTGATGCATATTACCTCACTTCCGTCACGTTTCGGAATCGGCGATTTCGGCCCGGAGGCATACCGTTTTGCAGACTTTTTGGCAGAGACAAAGCAAAGCTGCTGGCAGATTCTACCGTTGACTCCGACTGATCCGATGCACGGCAACTCGCCCTACAGCAGCGCCTCATCCTCTGCAATCAGCCCCTGGATGCTTAGCCCGGAGCTTATGGTTGAGGGGGGATATTTGAAAGAATCCGATTTGAATTCGATGCCGGATTTTGATCAGGATAAAGTTGATTTTGGGGCGGTAGCCGAGTATAAGAAAGCGCTTCTGGATAAAGCTTATAAGCACTTTAAGGAAAACAGTCATCGCACCGATTTCACGTTTTTCTGCCGGGATCATGCCTACTGGCTGGATGATTTCGCGCTCTTTATGATCTTAAAGAGGGATTTTGGCGGAAAAGCCTGGAACCAGTGGCCGGTGGAGTACCGCGACCGTCATCAGGATACGATGGAGAAAGCCAAAGCAGATCATGAGGAGAATATCCAGCGCGAGAAATTTATACAGTATCTATGTTACAAGCAATGGTTCGCATTAAGAGAATACTGCAACGACAGAGGCATACAGCTCTTCGGCGATATTCCTATTTATGTCAACTATGACAGTGTTGATGTCTGGAGCAATCCGCAGATATTTAAATTAAACGATGATAAGACCCCTACTTTTGTGGCCGGGGTGCCGCCCGATTATTTCAGTGAGACCGGTCAGCTCTGGGGCAATCCGGTTTATAACTGGGATGTACTCGGGGATTCAGGCTACGAATGGTGGATCAGGCGTCTAAGGCATAATTTCCGCCAGTTCGATATCATTCGTATCGATCATTTCCGCGGGCTTGTTGCCTACTGGGAGGTCCCCAACGGTGAGGAGACAGCGATCAACGGTAAATGGGTGACGGTTCCGGTAGACGATTTCTTTAATGCAATGCTGAAGCATTTCTTCCTGCCGCCGATTGTGGCCGAGGATCTGGGGATGATTACGGCAGAGGTGCGAGAGACACTTAAGAAGTATACTTTGCCCGGAATGAAGATTCTGATGTTCGGGTTCGGCGCGGATGATCCCAATCATCCCTACCTGCCTCATAACTATGAAAAGAATTATGTCGCCTACACCGCTACTCATGACAACAATACAGTGCGCGGATGGTTTGAGGGAGAGACCAATCCCGAAATCAGGAAGCGGCTTTTCATGTATATAGGACGCGAAGTATCCTCGCAGGAACTGCCCTGGGAGATGATACGTCTTGTCATGGCCTCGCGCGCGGCCCTGACGATATTTCCCATGCAGGATATCCTCTGCTTGGGCGGAGAGACCCGTATGAACCGTCCCGCACACGGCAACGGCAACTGGAACTGGCGCATGAGAGGCGACAGCATATCCCCGGACGTAAAAGATAAGCTGGCCGAGTTTACTTATATTTATAATCGCGTATAATTCAACTATGGTATAGCTGAGAAGTTATCAGCATATGCTTGGCCATCTCCCCCATTATAGCAGTTCAGGTCAAATCCAATCCCCACCGTTTCGTTAAATAAAATAGCAGAACTGGCCGGATTGTATGTGTCCTGTAAAGATCCATCGACATAGAATCCAATCTCGTCCCCATCCCAGGTCATTTTTAGAGTGTAATAGGTATTTAAATAAGCACTGCGAAAACTCTTCCAGTATATAGATGAACCTTCCCATACAAGGCCAAAGATATGAACCTGACCATCACTTTCTTTTCTTATCCCAATAACGACATGATGATTCCCATATGGATTCCATCCTAATCTACAATCGGTTTCCAAATCCGCTGATACAAGCTTGAGGCTAACCTGGATTTCGCTATATCCACCGGAATTTAAATATAAATCTACATCGGTATGCGAATTTGAGACAGAATTTCCTGTCAATCTACACTGTGAATCTTGGATAGAAATAGCTCCATTTCCTTCAATATCTTTACTCCATAAGTTTTCATCAAGGTTGGAATTAGAAAAGCCCTCGTAAATTATTCCATCGGGAATAACCGGGCAATTTGCATATAATACAATTTCCTCTCCACCTGCATCTACAATTAATTTGTTGTCAGTGAGGGATGATATACCAAAAACAATTGTTCCACTGGAACTTGTACCTAATCCCATATCTCCATTATTGTCTTCTAATATGGAGACAGTGACTACCTGATTATCCTTATTATATGTATATGTTCCGGTTTCATAGGAGATAAAGTCCCCTCGTATGTTCTCTGAGAAATCGAAATTGCCATTTTCATAAAAGGTAAGACGAGCTCCCTGGTAATGCCATTCTTTGGTCAATGTGCCTGCAATACCTGAAGAGTCAGTAGAATTATCACTGCTGCACTGGATCAATGTAAGAGTTATGCATAAAGCAATAATAAAGAAAATGGTGAGTCTGATGTTGGATAATCTCATGGAATAATCCTCCCCCGAATAAGTTGTTTCTTTTGATATTTGTGATAATATCCCGTTTTTATATGTATTTGTCTAATGGCCTTTAAGAAATCAAAACCACTCAGGTCAAGGCAAAATTAAAAATAATAAAAAATAAAAGTTGTTTTAATCCACTACGAGTATGTAAATTGCATGATATATAAAATCTATACTAGAGTCAAGTATTTTCTGACAGGCAACTATTGCTTTTAATTGATCTTAATCTAGAGAATATGGTTCTTCCTTATTGTTGATGCAGTAATGACATATCCCCTCTATCACATCTCTCGCTTAATCGAACAAGATGATACATAAGCTTTCGCACGGCAACGGCAACTGGAACTGGCGCATGAGAGGCGACAGCATCTCCACGGATGTAAAAGCTAAGCTGGCCGAGTTTACATATATATATAATCGCGTCTGATTCGATTAGCTTTATTTTTGCAGTCTTTATATCCTTAAATATCGGTTTCCATGTCGGCCGGTTCGTAGTATTCCTTGGGATGCTGGCAGCAGGGGCATTTTCCAGGGGGCTCATTGCCCTCATGGACATACCCGCAGACACTGCATTTCCATTTGATCGGCTTTTCGCGTTTGTAAACGGTTCCGTTTTTGACCCGGTCCAGAAGTTTCTGGTAACGTTCGCGGTGATGTTCCTCGACTTTGGCGATCTGCATGAAAAGCCTTGCGGCCGCCATATTGCCGTCCTTTTTGGCCTGTTCCGCAAACTCGGGATACATGGTGATGGTTTCGTACTGCTCGCCGTTTATGGCCTGGTCCAGATTGGCGGCGGTTTCGCCGATACCGTCTAAAAGTCCGAACTCATCCTTGGCATGACGCATCTCATTGGCGGCAGTTTCCTCGAATATTTTGGCGATATAATGCAAGCCCTCTTTGCGAGCCACATTCGCAAAAAACGTGTACTTGTTGCGTGCCTGCGATTCTCCGGCAAAGGCCGCCTTCAGGTTATCATCGGTCTTACTCATCTCTTACTCCTTTTTTCTGCCTTTCTTCTTAAGGCTGGTTCTGCGGCGGCATCTCTTACATACCGCATTAATAACAACCCTTTTGTTTAGAACTTTATAATTTTTACTGATTTCCGGGGGGATTTCCAGATCATCGTAATTTTCATTTTCAAAGTCGAAGATTTCCCGGCATTTGACACAATGTATGTGATGATGGTGGTCGAGATTCGGATCATATCGGCGTGCACCGCCGTAGCCTTCCACCTGGTTTGCCAGGCCGATTTCAGTGAATTTTATGAGCGTGCGGTTAACCGTATCGAATGAGATGTTAGGAAACCTCTTTTTTATCTGCTCATAGATATATTCTGCTGAGGGATGCTTATCCGATTCAGTCAGCATTTCATATATAGCCGTGCGCTGGGGTGTGATCCTGAGGCCATGCTCCCTGCAGCGTTTGTAAAATGATTGAAGTTTATTTTCGTTATCTGCCATCTTGCGTATTTCTATTAAATAGGAATAATTCTTATTTGTCAAGATTATTCCGAATTTTAGTTTTACTGCCGGAACTTATGTATTATTCTTGAGGTTAATACCCAATAAATTCAAAGGGGATTTAATGAGCCTGGAAAATTTGACAAAGAATAATTTTAATGATTTGCTTTCGAATTCGGAAATCCTGCTGATCGACTGCTGGGCATCATGGTGTAATGCATGCAAGGAATTCCAGCCTGTTTTCGAAAAGGTATCAGAAAAATTTCCCGAATATACATTTGCAAAGCTCGATACTCAGGATCAGAAAGAAGTTTCCAATAAGCTGGGGGTCGAGCATATACCCACGCTTGTTCTTTTTCGGGATGAAATCATGGTATTTATGCAGCCCGGTTATCTGGATGAAAAGGACCTGGAGGAGGTCGTTAAGCAAGCCATAGACTTGGATATGGATGCTGTCCGCGCTCATATCGAAAGTAAAGAGAAGAGCGAGTAAAAAAGCGGGAACATATTTTAAATTGACATAGTTAATCTATGTTAAACAGTCGCAATGCCGCGATTAATCAATAATTACAAAAAGGAGACTTGAAATGGCAGAAGAAATGAAAGAATTCAAGAAAGAACTGAGCGT